>JBARUR010000200.1:0-1546 GCA_049645845.1 Desulforhopalus sp.
TCCTTGGATTCACTTTCAGACCCCGAGAGGCAATGTCGAGGAAGCAACAACTGTTTACTGGGTTCACACCAGCAATCAGTCGAAAATCGTTGAACCGAATCAGCAAGACAATTCGGGGCTGGAAGCTGCAACGCTGGAGTGATCAATCAATTGATGATATAGCCCAAGCGTTGAGCCCTGTTATCTCTGGGTGGCTGGCCTATTATCAGCATTTTGGTAAATCTTTACTCTATAAGGTTACTGATATTCTCAATTTCGCACTTATTAGATGGATTCGCAGAAAATATAAAGGAATGAGTCGAAGCTACAGGAAGAGCAAGCAGTTCCTGGGGCGATTGCGAAAGCAGCGGCCTCAGTTATTTGCTCACTGGAGCTTCGGCAGCGGTCGAACAATGGGAGCCACATGAGCCGAGAGGTTCACGTGTGGTTCTGAGAGAGCCTCAAGGGGAAGATCCTTGGGGCTACTCACCCAGCTACAGACCTAATTGGGTGAGTGCAGATATCAGGGTGTGCTTAATCTGGCTTTCACCAAAATATGTTTCGTATGTTCGTCTCGCTTTCTTGGCCGATTTTGGTATCTGGTCTGAACTATCAATCATTTTTTTGACTGCGTCGGCAAGTGCTTTTGGATCCCCGGCAGGGACGAAGGTTACGCCACAGTTCGGATTGCCGACAATCTCTTGAGGATAGGCTGTGGATTCTCGAGTGATGAGTGGACGCCCGCAGGCAAGAGCCTGGTAGGCTTTGTTGGGTATTACTCTACCGGATTTAGGTGAAGTGCCGAAGATCCCGAGGAGGATGTCGGCTTTGCCGATACGTTCCGGTAATTTTTCATATGGGTGCCAATCCTCAAAATGTATATGTTGCTGGCCCATGCTTTTTTCTTCACAGACTTTTCGTAGAGGACCTTGTCCGAGCAGTGTCCAACGGGCTTTCGGTAACTGGAGGGCTGCCTGTATTATGACTTCCGGACCTTGCAAATTTATGAAGCTCCCGAAAAAAAAGATTTCCGGCGGTGTACCTGGAGGATGAAGTGGTTGCATGTTGAAGAGAGATTCTTCCGCACCTACCGGAACCACAACGGTCTTGTCCCGAGGGGCCAAGAGCTTTTCAATGAAAAACAGGGCATGAGGGGTAGTATCGGCAATAACCAAATCGGAACACGAGAACATCGACTGTTCCCATTGCAAAAGTTTTAATGCTTTTCGATCTGATTCCTGGAATTTCTTCCGTTCGAAAAGAGCTTTGTCCCAAGCACTAATCAGTGGATCGAAAATAAGCGGAATATGATGTTTATCGGCATAACGCCGTGCTGAGTAGAAATCCTTTTGACGAAAAGCCGGTACCCAGACAGCGTCTGGTACGCTAAATTTTGCAAACAACCTCTCAAATGATCCAAGGGAGGACACCCGTGGAATGAAGTCCTGAAGAGTGTAACCGGATAAGCGAAGAAGGTTGCGCAAAATGCGATTTCTCGAATACTCTGGATCAAACCTACCCCACCACAGGATGTTTTTAGAACTGGATGACTTCATGATTTTAACAT
>JBARUR010000201.1:0-7291 GCA_049645845.1 Desulforhopalus sp.
CTTTTGTTGTGCTGCTGGTCGGTGAAGCGGCAAACCGAACCCTGTCGCGGAGATAAAGTATGTTTTTGGAAGTCGATGTCGAAAAGAGCTTTGCCGATTTTCAGTGCCGGGTCAAATTTTCTCTGGAACAAAAGAAATGCGGAGTTTTTGGCCCTTCGGGAAGCGGCAAGTCAACACTCATGCATATGCTCGCCGGCCTGACGCAACCGGACAAAGGGCATATTTCCCTCAATGGTCGGATGCTCTTTGACCAGGAGACGGGAATCAATCTTCCTGCTGAAGCACGGCGGGTGGGGGTGGTTTTTCAACATGCCCATCTTTTTCCCCATATGAGTGTGAAAAAGAACCTGTTTTATGGATTGAAGAGAATACCGGTCCGGGAAAGAAGCATCGATCCGGAACAACTGATCAGTGTCCTTCAGGTGGAACAGCTGCTAGACCGCAGGGTGATAAAGCTTTCCGGTGGTGAACGCCAGCGGGTGGCGCTTGGCCGGACAATCCTGGCCTGTCCCCATCTTATTCTGCTCGATGAACCGCTGTCGGGACTGGATGGCAGGCTGAAATACCAGATAATTCCGCATCTGCAGCGTGTTTTTGCCGAATTTTCCATCCCCATGCTCTTTATCAGTCACAGCCTGCAGGAAATGCGCATGATGACGGAAGAAGTGCTCGTGATGCAACACGGTCATCTTGAAAGACAGTTGTCAACCGAAGAACTGGCCCGTACCAGCCTCGGAACCGGTGGACGAGGTTACACAAACCTGCTGCAACTCGATTCGCCAAAAGATCTCGGCGAGCTTATGAGCTATCGCTGGGGAGATGTTTCCCTTATGTTGGTCAAGACCCAAAAACCAGGCGCCGGAAAATTCGCTCTTAACGGCAGGGACATTCTGCTGTTCAAAAAACACCCGGAGGCGACCAGTGCCCGCAATATGCTTTCCTGTGTCGTGCGTAAAACCTACCAGACCGATTGGCTGGTAGGGGTCGAACTCGATTGCGGGGGCAATACCCTCATTGCCGAAATTGTACCACAGTCTCTGGAAGAACTTGATATCCGTCCGGGAAGCGAACTGGTTGCTGTTTTCAAGGCCTCGGCTTTCCAGCGACTCTATGATGCCAGTGGGAATGGAACAAGCAATTGTCGAACGATTTAGTCACCAAAGCAGCCATGATATCGAGAATCCCCCTCTACCGTGCAAGAGAACTTGTTCTCAGGATGAACCGGGAGTTCTCAGCTCCTCTGGTCAATTTTGCCGATAACGGGAGCGACTGCGATCATGTTTCTCTGACGAGAAAGGGGAAGGAAGTTGCAACTGCTTACTGGAGAAAATTTGAACCGGTCTGGCATGATATTAAGAGGAACGGAGCAGGCACTATGAGTGTGGCGTAGAAAACTGGATTGAATCAAAATAACGAGGCCAAGGCAAAATGATGACATTCCCCAAGGGTTCCGGAACGGCATTGAGAAAATAATGGTATCAAAAAATGCCACAGTCCAGAGTTATAGGAGATCTGGACTTCTCTATAAGATTCGCTTTCCCGTTCTAGGTGGGCGAATGAATTGACGAATCAGGGTTAACAGATCTTCTTTACAGAATGGTTTGGCAATAACACCATCGAAACCTGAATTTTCAAATAGCCAAGGTGTGCCTGACATAGCAATAACAGGAATTGATCTTACATTGTCTTTTACATAGTTAAAGAAGTCAACTCCTGACATTCCGGGCATTTTAATATCGGTAATAATCAAATCATATGTAGTGGTATGATTCTTTTTGATTCCTTCTTCAGCGCTTTCTGCGACGTCAACAAAAAAACCGGAATCAGTCAATATCCGATGAAATAGCTCTAGAAGCGCCGGTTCATCATCAATGACCAAAATTTTAGCATGCGAAAAACTTTCCATTTACCCTTCACGAGGTTTAATTGCATCACATTGAGAAAAACATAATGCCTCCTCTGAAGAGAAATAACAATAAATACGAGTGCTGAATAAAACGCTATATTACACGTAATTAAAATAAGTGTTTTACAGATTCATAAGGTAGGTTTTTAGATTGATTTTTTCATTATTGAGTTTCAGTTTTCTTCTGATGTTTTGACGATGGGTATCAATCGTTCTTTTTGAACTATTAAGGATTGTTGCGATTTCTTTGTTCGAATACCCCTGCTTTATCATGGTGGCTATCTGAATTTCGGATGAGGTTAGATTCATCATGGGACTGGCCAGTTTTTTTACGAATGGGGCAACGATCTCTTGCAGATTTGTCTCAATGATACCCAGCAAATATTGTTGATTATTATTACCTAAACGTTTTTTTAATGTACTGAGGAACGGTGTGAGCATTAACTCATAATTGGAATATATGTTTTCTTGCAATTCCAGGTTGTCCTGGTCTCTTTTTTGGAGAAGTACTTTCAAAGCCGTGTTTGTATCTTCCAACTCAACGGCTTTATGTTCCAATTCTTCCTTGGCTTTCTGAAGAGATTCTTCAACAATTTTACGACGGGTAATATCTCTTGTTATGCCCACAAATCCGACTATTTCACTTTTGTCGTTCTTCAGGAAAAAGGCGTTGGTTTCTCCAGGGAAAATCTCACCAGACTTCTTTTTATAATTTATGTTATAAGTAAAAGTTTTCTCATCAAGTTCCAAATAGTCTTTTAATTTTTGACCTATTTTTAGAAATTCTTTTTTGCTGCCGTAGAGGCCGGCGGTTTGCCTACCAACAATCTCGTCCTTCGAATAACCAAAACATTCTCTGAAATTTTGGTTACAATCGATGATATTTCTATTGGTATCAGTAACAAGTATACTGTCTTTGATACTGTGGAAAAACTGCCGGTATTTTTCCTCACTCTTCCGCAACTTTTCATCGATCAATTTGAGATCGGTGATATCGAGTATTACACCATCAACTTTTACGGGGTTACCTGATTCATTAACAACGACCTCAGCAATCGATTTGATATATTTTTTTTCCGGTCCATCTAAAGGCTGAATTTCATATTCCAGATTGTATGGTTGCTCGTTTTCAATCAGGTTTACAAGTGCCTCGTGAACCCTTTGCCGATCAGGGATACAGCTTTCAACTTCTTTCGTTGTAAAAAATTCTTTTTGAAGATCATATCCATAGATACTCTTGGCTTCTTCGGAACCCCATATTCTCCTAGTCTCTAGGTCGTATTCCCAACTTCCTATTTGTCCTATTCGCTGAGCTTTTTTATATCGCTGTTCATTCTGTTTGAGAGCATCTTCTGTTTTTTTATGTTCGGTGAGATCATATTCCGTTGTAAGAATAAATGTGCATCCATTTTCTAGATCAATCCGTTGTGCATTGACAAATACAGGAAAAGTTGTTCCATCCTTTCGAACATGTACACTTTCAAAATAAAATGGTTTGCCCTTCATAATATCAATTGCTCTCTCTTTGACCAAACACTTAAATTTCTCAGCATTTAAATCACCAACTGGTCGGCCAATTAATTCCTCCCGTGTGTACCCATGTTGTATGTAGGCCGCTTCATTAACATCAACTATTACGGGGATACCATCAGAGGTTTGAGGATCAAGAATCATGCAATAGCCACCTGATTGTTCAAAAAGAGCTCTGAATTTCTTCTCACTCTCTCGTAAGGACTCCTCTACCTGCTTTTGCTTAGTAATATCTCGCCAAACCCCATGAATTAATGTCTCTCCTCCTATTTTGATCACATTCAACAGAACATTTAATAGCAGCTTTGAACCATCCGATCGCTGGCACATCCAATCGAAACGATGGCTATTCTTTTCAAACGCTAAAGCGATCATCGATTCGGCCTTTTCGACTGATAATTGACCATCGGGTTGATGTTTTGGAGATATATCTGCTGGATGGAGATTTAGTAATTGCATCTTATTTTCTAAACCCAGCATAGTAATAGAGGCCTGATTGCAGTCCAAAAAATGATCGCCCTTATGTAAAACATGTCCATCTGCTGAGTGCTCAAAAAGCAATCTGAACCATTCCTCACCCTCTTTCAGAGTCTTCTCTGAATTTTTACGATCTGTGATGTCATTCAGTACAATGAGAAAAGAGAATACGTCACTTTCTTGCTGGGCCGTGGAGCAAGAGAGCGAGGCCCAGAATGTAGCTCCATTCTTTTTCATCATCCTCAGTTCACATATCTGCCGTTCAGATGTTTTAAGGAGATTTTCTCTGCAAAAATAGAATATATCCTGGTCCTCAGGGTATATGCTTTGATAGATCGATTGGCCAAGAAGATCCTCCCCAATTCTATCAAGAATGGTGGCTGCAGCGAGGTTGGTTTTCAATATCAGCCCCTCATGGTCGATAGTGATGTACCCCAGCGGAGCTAAGTGATAGAGGGAAAAATAGTTTGCTCGTTCGGCATCTAGTTTCTGTTGAGCTTGCTGCAGTTCTTCTTTCTGCATTTCTAATTCGATTTTCTGAACTTGCAGTTCGTATATAAGCAGTTCTGTTTCTTCGACTGACCGAGGTATAGCGATTAGCGAAGGATCGCAAGTAGTTTCACGCATCTTCTCTTCGGCTTTTGTGCGCCACTTTGTAAATCTTATAGATTGGTCGACTCGGTTCGGCATTAGAAATAACTTTGTATTTACAGGAAGATATTGAGCTCTCAAGAATGACCAGAAGGTCAATCAAAAGATACCTGGCAGAATAAAAACTGGAGTAGATTATTTCAATTCTTTTTTATAAATGGAAATTTGGAGATTGAGACAATCTTACACCTAGCAGTATACTTCATTTATTCTGAGAAAGATAAAGGTAGAAAAAAACTCTAAAGTGCATCAATCAATAAATTTCCAGATTTGCTAGAATGATGTCTGGAATATTTCGACATAGCGAGTTCTTCCTGTGCAATATCAATATGTTAAAAGATATTCACATTCAGCTTTTTCCTGATTATGCTTTTTGCTTTAGAGCGAAGGTCAGGCAGCGTGCATGATACTAACTGATTCTCAGTTATCGCGCCCGAAACAACAAAAATCCTATTGCCCGGTTCACGTTGAACCTTTGCACTGCCAACGCAAAGTAATTTTCTGATTTGCCAGGTTAAGATGTTCCTGAAGAGGGTGGGCATGGCTACCTATATGTAATTTCTCAAAAATGGAGCAGTCACCGATTATAGATTTCCAAAGATAAGGGCATGCTAGGGTCAGAAGGACATGCCTGTCGATCTCATTGCCTGTCATTCGAACATGAGCTCATGGATAAGATCAGGATTCAGGATTCTTGATTGATTTAACACTGGCTTAACTTGCGATGAGGGCTTCCCGCCGAGTCAATTTAAAGCGATTTGTAGATTTGTCCGTAAGGTTTCAATCGGGCCAGCAATCAACAATATCTTTCTTCAGGTTGGACCTAATTCTAAGTTTTCCTTCTTTGATAAGACCGGGCAGATGCTTGGCGAGATCAGGGGTTAGGTCATCGCTGATGGTGAGATCTGTAGAAATGATTGTGACCCAGGCATTACGCCCAGAACGTTTCGCGGCATACAGACAAGTATCGGCCAAATCCACCGTCCTCTCCCAACTCAGCGCTTCTGGGTGGTTTGTGAGAAAAGGGAATAGAGCGGCTCCAATTGAACAGGTGAGATGAATTGGTGAATCTTTACCGATATCAAATTTGTTAGTTTCCACAGCCTGCCGTATACGGTCAATTAGAATTGTGTCGCTTTCGCGTTGAACATTTAAGGAAACCACCAAAAATTCTTCGCCACCCCATCTAATTGCAATATCTGTTTCACGGCAGGATTTCTTCAGCAGATCGCTCATCTGTTTGAGAACTTGGTCTCCAGCGCCATGGCCGTAAGTGTCGTTGACTATCTTGAAATGATCTAAATCCACCATAATGAACACAATATCTGTGTTGCTGGAATTTATTTTTCCTATTCCCTGCTGGAAATTATTATAGTTCCGAAGAACTTGAGCGACGTATTGCTGAATAGTCACTTTGAGGTAACGTCGGTTCCAAAGTCCAGTCAGCTCATCCGTCAAACTGAGCTTTTGAAGCTGGTCATGGGCTTTTTGAAGTTGATTGCTGAGTTTTTCCTGTTCCGCTTTTTCTTCAGATAAGAATAAACTAAGTGCTTCATTGCGAAAGCCTACGATCAGCGTACGCAAACTGCTGGCATGTATCAAACTGCCAGCCTGCATAAGAACAGCAATAAAAAATAACGCTAGACATCCGAGAACAATGTATGACAACCCACCCTCATAAAAAAATCGAAGTGAAACCGGTATAACAGAGAGTAAAATAAATGAAATATAGGATGGCTTCCATGTGTAGTATGTTGATACAGCAGAAGCACTTAGCGGTAAGATACACAAAGCCCAAATAAAACTATACTCAGAAGAATTTTCTGGCCACAAAAAGAAGGATGGCAAAGCCCACGTCAAACCAGAAACACTAGTGCCAATGACATGCCATTTCGCCCATATATTTATATTAGCCCCTACGGGTGCTTTTCGTCGAAATGCAACGATAATATAAACACGTACAGAAGTGACCAGCGTTAAAATCCCCACCCACAAAGTAAGTTTCCATGAGGGCAGAACTTGCCAAAGAACGACGCAGATAGAAATAGCGACCACAAGGACACCTACCAAGCCAATCCACGATTGTTTGTAAAGTTGCTTTATCTGAGATTCCCGCGCTTTAAGCAGAATGTCAGGGGAGTCCATTGTTTCCCATTCTTTTATTGTGCTATTCATTTCTATCTGAATCTAGTGTAAAAAGACTTTTGGGATTCTATATTCTTGTTCATTAGACACCTTGCCCATATCACTCTAAGCACGCCCACAAGGCACGTAATAATTAATTATACAGAATTGTATACCACTCCTTTTGTATGATTATACAGAAAGACTGTATGTCCGGCAATATGAGAGACAGTATCGTTCACACATTAAAATGGTGGGCTGGTCATTGGCAATATCAAGCTATGACTTGGTTTACTGAGTGCAGATGTTTCCTGTTATGTTGCGAGTTGAGCTATCCTATTGAAATGATGGTCATTTCAGCGAGGACACCTTGATTCCTATTTTTATCATTTATTTCATAAAGTTATGCCATTTTAAAGAGCGATTCTTCTTTATTATGCAACATAACTTATGGGGTTATTTAATACCTATCCGTCAGCCTGTCGGGGACCAGAAGCCCCCTAAAGACTATCAAGCCAATTTAAAATTTCCGCCCTGTTCTCCCAGTTGATCAGTTCATCTATCTTGTCATCCTGATTGAGCAAAGACTGTGTATGAGTGATA
>JBARUR010000202.1:0-7193 GCA_049645845.1 Desulforhopalus sp.
CTCAAAATAACCACTCAGCCGATGATGTCAAAGCCGCGCTTGATTCTTTGATTCAAGCGGGATTGGTGTATAAAGACGGAAAAAAACAATTCAGAATCCACAAAAAAGCCCTGCTTTATGAAGGCACATTGGTACAACATCCCAAGGGTTTCGGTTTTATTAATGTGACCCGATTTCCCCAAAACAGTTCGCCGCTCAAAAGAGACCCTTTCATTTCGCCGGGTCAAATGGGAATCGCCCACCATGGGGATAAGGTATTGATACGTGTGTTTCGTGTTCGTAACGATGATCGCCCTGAAGGTAGTGTGGTAACAGTTCTTACACCCGGCAGCAACAGGGTTGGCGGTATTTACATTAAAAATGGCCGTGACTGGCTGGTTCAGCCTGATGACCGAAGATTTCCATTTACCATTAAAATAGATGAAACCGGTGACTTGACACCAAAACATGGCGATGGAGTCATAGCCGAGTTTGAAAGGAACAGCGCCCCATCTAAATTTCTGCAGGGTAAAATCATTGAAGTGCTGGGCTCTGCCGAAGATGTGGACACGCAGATGAAACTGGTCATCGAACAGTTCAATCTACCTTATCAGTTCAATGAAGAAGTAGTGCAGGAAACGGAAAAATTCGATGAAGCATTTGTCCCCGGGCCCGACCGGGAAGACTTGCGAACGACTTCCCATGTGACAATTGATGGCGAAACCGCCAAGGATTTTGATGATGCTATTTGCGTTATTAAAACCAGGAAAGGTTTTCGGCTTTTTGTCTCGATCGCCGATGTGAGCCATTTTGTTAAACCTGGCTCGGCAATCGATCGTGAAGCATATACCCGCGGAACTTCAGTCTATTTTCCCGGCAGAGTCATCCCCATGCTGCCTGAAAAACTTTCAAACGATCTCTGCAGCCTCGTTCCCGAAAAAGATAGATTTACGGTCTCTGCCATACTTGACTTTGATCGTTCGGGAACACTTTTGTCGAAACGTTTTTGTCGATCAATAATCCGCAGCCAATGTCGCTTCACATATACTACTGTGCGAAAAATCCTTATTGATAAGGAACCTGCAGTCAGAAAGGAACATAAAGCCTTCCTCACGGAACTTAAGTGGGCTGAAGAGCTGGCAATCGCTTTACAACAAAAACGAAAACAACGAGGTTCTATCGACTTCAATCTTCCCGAACCTGAATTTACCCTGACTGAAACCGGCAAAATAGCTTCAATCAAAATGGCGGAAAGGAATTTTGCCCACCAGATCATCGAAGAATTCATGCTTGCAGCTAACGAAGCTGTCGCTGAACTGTTCAGTCAGCAAACAACACCAGCGATATTCAGAATACATGAAGCGCCGGAATCAATAAAAGCTGAAGAGTTTTTTGCTTTTGCCAAGACACTCGGTCTTCCTTTGCCTTCCTTTGAAAACCTGCCCGCCTGGTTCGCCGAAGTTTTGGAGAAACACAAAGACACAAAATACCAATACATCCTCAACAATCTGCTATTGAGAAGTATGAAGCAGGCTCAGTATTCCGCCAAAAACATTGGCCATTTTGGTCTCGCTGCCAATGATTATACGCACTTCACCTCCCCTATCAGACGATACCCAGATTTAATCGTTCACAGGGAGCTCCTCCGTCTACTCCCCGGAAGTACCGAAAAAAAATCTTCCAAACAGCAGCCCTCTCTCAAGGAATCGGGTGAGTTTCTCTCTGCCCGTGAAAGAACTGCGGTTATGGCCGAAAGAGACATGAATGATCGTCTGAAAGTAGGCTACATGAAAGATAAAGTCGGCGAATCCTTTGAGGCAATAATATCAGGGGTGACAGAGAATACCCTGTATGTTGAAATTCTGGAACTCTGTATCAGCGGCTCCCTCCCTGTTGAAGCACTTGGTAATGATTATTTCTTTTTCGACAAGAAAAACCATCGCTTATTTGGTGAACTTTCCAACAAGACCTATCAAATCGGCGATCTTATCAAGGTCATGGTTGTTGATGTGGATATTATCAACAAAAGAATCCAATTCAAGCTGGCCTCTTAAATATCTTCCAACTTTTCAGGATGAAACAGATTTTTTTACTGAGAAGAATTATTTCATTCTCTGATCGACTAGACGTGCGTCCCTACCAGACGCACGTTCCGTTATGGCAGAAAAAGTCAGGTCGTTAATTTTTACTCAAACCTAAATAATCGCCAATGTTCAATAATACTGATCTCCTCTCCCGCCTTGCAATTATACTGGTTCGCCCTAAGATCCCTGAAAATATAGGGGCAGCTGCCCGTATTGCCTGGAATATGGGCATTACACGACTCATCCTCGTGCGGGACAATATACCGGAAAGAGAACCGATGGCTAAAATGGCTACCCATAAAGCTGCTCACCTTATTGATAATCTGGAAATTTACCCAAGTTTACGTGAAGCTCTAACGGACTTTTCGGTGGTAGTTGGAACGACCGCCAGGAGAGGGAAGCAGAGATTTGTTGTACAAACTCCAAGGGAAATGGTGGAGGAACTGCTTCCACAAATACCGAACAACCAGGTCGCCATTATTTTCGGTCCCGAAGACACCGGCCTGACTAACGAAGATATGAAATATTGTCAGCTGGCTTCAGCCATTCCTACAGCAGATTTTTCCTCGCTCAATCTCGCCCAGGCTGTGGCGATCCACTGTTATGAGCTTCATTATGGTATCATTCATGCTTCTAAAGATATGTCTCCGTCACCTCAACTGGCAACATCATTTGAACTAGAAAGTATGTATGCCTATCTGGAAAAATCACTTCTTGCCATTGATTTTATGGAAAAAGTAAGCCATGCTTATTGGATGAGTAATATCCGGAATCTTTTCAGCAGGATAAAGCTTACCTCAAAAGACGCTAATATAATAAGGGGGGTAAGCAAAAAGTTTCTGTTGCAGCAGAAATGTACAAGGAGTTCAAAATGACGGGGATCTATGAAATCGGATGACAATTTAACCAACCATGTCGTACCCTCAAATAAATTTTATCCACCGCACAGCGATCAATCTCAATCACTACTCAGAGCCGGTCTCCTGCAAGAGAGATTCCCGGACCAAAACCACAATAAGAAAGCTATCATTATTGAAGCACAGGCAGGACAGGGAAAAACCACTCTTGTCTATCAATTCCTTAACGCCAATGGGAACACATATATCTGGTACCAGATAGGCCCCGAAGATTCAGACCCTGTACTCCTTCTTTCTTTTCTCCTTATGAACCTTGGAGCACAGCTGCCCGGATTCTCCTCCCCTCAATTGACCAAAATTTTAAATGATGGAACCGTAGGTCCATTCGATCTGAACCGCTGTGCAAATATCCTCCTTCAGGATCTCGATAATTACCTCACCGAGGATATTTATCTTGTTTTCGATGATCTTCATCGAATTGAATTCGGCGCACTAACTAATAAACTGATCGAATATCTTCTGGATACATCGCCGCCCCGCGTGCACTTCATTTTCATAAGCAGACAGCCGCTTGAAATAAAAGGAAAAACTATTCGTAACGGTTCAGCAATTGCTTACCTCAGCACTGCCGATTTGGCTCTTTGCAATCTTGAAATAGAAAAGCTGTATGCCACCGTTCTGAAAAAAGAAATTAGCAGTCAGGATGCCGTCAAAATACAAAAAGTTACCAGTGGATGGATCATGGGAATCATCCTGGCAAGTCATCCTATATCCGGCAGGAATAGATTCTGGCTTGATCAATCCACAGATATCATTTCAACCGCGCCTCAAACCGGTCATATGCTGGATTATTTCCAGGATGAAATTTTTGCCCAGATTCCCCGTGAACTCCACACACTTTTTTTAAAATTTTCATTTCTTCAGGAAATACCTGCCGACCTTGCTGTCCAATTGTCAGGAAATGACGACATCGGTACAATACTCTCGAATATGACCCGGGAGAATTATTTTGTCTATAACCTCGATAACCGACAGCAGGTATTTCGCTTTCACCATTTTTTCCAGGAGTTTCTTCAACAGCGTGCCCGAAAACGTTTTTCAGCGACAGATATCAGTGAAATTTTTAATAGAGAAGCACTCTATTACCAAAACCAAAATATTATCGAGAAGGCTCTCACCTGCTATAAAAACGGGGGAGACTTTGAAGCAATGGAGAACATTCTTCGGGAAAAAGGCATGGATTTAATTGCCAGAAACAGAACATTTTCTATTTTGAGTCTTTTACAAAAAATCCCGGATAAAATTCTTTTCAGACACAGATGGCTTACTCTCTATTCTGGACTCCTTCGTGTTGATTACGTACCTCAATCCACCCGCCCTTTTTGGGAATCCGCCCTGGCGCAGTTCGTCGATGCCAAAGAAGAGACCGGGGAATTAATCGCCTTATCCCAGACCATTTATTTTCACTTTGTCATATCCGGAGAGTACAACAAAGCAGGTGAGCTGCTTCCACGAACCGAATTTTTGCTGGAAAAAAATAAGGCTACACTGCCAGTACCGATAATCATTATGGCCGCACGTAATGTGGCCTGTGCCTATTGTTTCTTCAAAGGCAACATGGAAATGGCGCGCCATTATATTCAGATTGCGACTCTATTGGCAGGCAGGCAGAATATCCAGAATTTTATAGCTTCGACACGGTTTATCCAGGGATACATAGAATTATTCAGCGGCAATCGTGCCAAATATATCCGAGAGGCTGAAGTCTGTTTTGCTCTTCACAATGATCCGCTCGTCTGCGAATCCAACAGACTGTCCATGCGGGTGATGAACCTCTGTTATCTTTCCATGTCCGGTGATTATGAAAATTTTTCCGTCCAACAGCTTGCACTTCAAAAATTCATTGATCAAACAGTGGTCGACCAAACAGTAGCTGCCCCCTACCTGTATGTATGGGGAAGCAGTAACTTATTTTCCCGCGGGCAAACACAACAAGCCCTTGGATTGCTTGAAAAGGGGTTAGATATCAGCTCCACCGGCACCATCGATCATATGTACAGCCAACTTTTGCAATGGAAAGCCTTTGGTCTCTCCATTATCGGCAATGGTGATGAAGCGGAAACAAATATTGCCAATGCTGCACTCTTGAGGGAAAAATCAGGTGGTCCCTTCTATATTGCTTTTCATAATATACTCGCCGGAGCAGTTTATACACGCACTAAGGACTTTAAAAAAGCACGTAAATTCCTGGAAGAAGGCCTAACCGGTTCCCAGACAATTCCATCGACTTACCTGACAATCTGTGCGCTCTTTAATTTAAGCTTTCTCAAGCTCGAAGCAGAGGGACCGGAAGCAGCTCTTAACGACCTGGAAGCGGGACTTTCTCTGATGAAAATAAATGGTTACAATCACTTCTGGAGCTGGGAACCGGTGATGATGACCAAGCTGCTTTCTATAGCAGTAGAAAGAGATATCGAAAAAAGTTTCGCTCAGGAGCTGGCAAAAGAACGTTTGCATGTCAATTTTTCAGATGAAGGCGAGATACTCCCTCTGTTAAAATTTACACTTCTTGATAGCTTTGAAATCAGCATGTCGGGAAAGGTTCTTTTGCACGCTAAAGACCTCACACCTTACCAGCGAGAACTGTTAGGCATCTTGATCACTGCAAAAGGTCAACGAATCCCACAGGAAAGAATACAGTTGGAGATCTGGCCCGATAGCAGCCCTGAAAATGCCAGAAAGAATTTTGACGCCATGCTGAACAGGCTAAGAAAACGCTTAGCTCTCCACCTGACGATACCGGTTAAAAATTATCTCTATCTCCAGAAAGGCATACTCTGTCTCACCAATTATGAAATTGATGCACTTCAATTCCTTGAAGCTGCAAGAACAGGTCTGACTCACTGTAAAAATGTAGATTTATGGAAGGCGCACAACTCTTTTCAAAGAGCGATTTCATTCTGCGAAGGGGTTATGCCGGAAGATACATTTCAGAGTGAGCAGGTACTTACATTTAATGATACTCTAGCCAACCTAATGTCCGAGGTAGGCTCAACCTGGGCTAAAAATTTAGCTGAAGCCGGAAGGATTGAGGAAGCCATTGCCGTCCTTGAACAGTTTCTTCATATAAATTACCTTGAGGAAGAGTTAACGATACTTCTGTACAAATTCTATTGCCTGAACAATAATTATCTTAAGGCACGTGAAATTTTGGAGCGATACAGAAAAGCTCTTATAAAAGCAGACTATACAGAAGTAGAAGCGATCTCGTTTATTGATGAAATTATCAAAACGACCAAGCCTTAACGATCAATACAAATAACCCCGTAAACGTTCACCGGTGCTCCAGAGGAGCACAAGCAGGCCGACTGGCAGGTAAGCGCAGACTCCGATAGTTGGCCTATGCACGGCGGCCTGATCGTGCGCATATGGGGTGCTGGTGAATGTTTACTAACAGGAGTATTCAATGATTTCAGCAACTCAGACAGCCCTTACCGGATTGCAGTCGTTCACAACCAAAGTGCAATCCAATGCAAATACTATCGCCAATGCCGATACCAATGGTTTCAAGAAAACCGTGGTCACCAACTCAAGCGTTTCTCCTCTGGGAGTAAAAGCCCAAGTTAGTCAACCAACAACTCCCGGCCCCATCGTTCATCAGGAAACTGAGACAGGAGTGGAACCGGTTGAACTTTCAAATGTTGATCTGGCCAAAGAAATTGTGGATATGAATTTGAACAGTACGATGTACAAGGCCAACTTAAAGACTTTAGAGAGCACCAACGACATGACGGGAATGCTTCTGAAGTTGAAATCATAAACCTTACGGCAACGTAACCGTTCACCTGGAGTGGTCTTGCATAACTCCAGACCAATAAACGTTCACCAGGGCTCCAGAGGTGCACAAGCAGGCCGACGAGCGACAGTTGGCCTATGCACGGCGGTCTGATCGTGCGCATATGGGGTGCTGGTGAACGTTTACCCGGCTGCTTATGAATTCAATCCACACAGGGGGCACTTTTCGCATAGTGGTTTTGTCTTTTTACAGTATGTCTTGGCAACTTGCACAATAAGGGCATGAAATTCGTTATACAACTGTAAATCCGGCAGTAAATGATCCATAAAGATATTCTGCATAGTTGCATAATCCGTTTCCTCCATAACCAGGTTATGTCGGCTGAAAACACGATGGGTATATAAATCGATTACAAAAATCGGATGACCGCAAGCATACAGCAATATGGAATCTGCAGTCTCCGGACCTATACCATTC
>JBARUR010000203.1:0-12312 GCA_049645845.1 Desulforhopalus sp.
GAGGAAGTGCGATGGTCGCCGGGATTGGAGGCTGGCTGGCACAAACTCTATCGTATCAGGTAATGTATCTTGTCGCGCTCATTATTCCCGTTATTTCGGTCCTTGGCGTAACTCTTGGGGAAATCAACCTTAAACGGCGCCGGAGTCATATGGAGCAAATCGGTATGACGGCTGACGAAATACAGGAATCCCTTCACCTGGATAACGATGAAGAAACAAAGCCCGATTACAAGATCCTCATTGGCAGTGCTGTTTTTGTGGCATTCGTCCTGATTCTGGGTCTCTCTGATTTTTCCTTGAAAAAAGAAGTCATTTTTTTAGGATCACTCACCATAATCGGATATCTGATGCACGCACTTCTTAAAGGCCTTCAGCCCTTTAAGAGACGGGAGATCCTGGGAATTGCCATCATCATCTTCGTCTTCCGATCCATGCCGACTATCGGTGCCGGAGCGAGCTGGTGGCAGATAGATGTGCTCAATTTTGATGAGGCTTTTTTTGGTACCTTGCGCCAGATATCTTCTATTCTTGCCGTCATTGGCTTGTTTGCCCTGCGTGGCTGGATGAGCAGGCGGCCGATTCCTTACCTGATAATTTTCATTTCCATTTACAGTACAATAATGATGCTGCCTTTTGTCGGTATGTATTACGGTCTGCATGAATGGACGGAGGAAGTGTTTGGTTTTGGGGCACGAACCATTGCCATTATTGATACCATGGCTGATTCTCCGCTGGGGCAGGTAGTAATGGTCCCCATGCTCGCCTGGATTGCCCGGGAAGCACCCGCTGATCAGAAGGCAACTTATTTTGCGGTGTTAGCCGCCTTCACCAATCTGGCGTTGTCCGCTTCTAATTTATTAACAAACTATTATAACCGAATTTTCAACGTTGAACGGGGCGATTACAGTGAGCTGGGGATTTTAATGATAGCTGTCACGATTACCGGACTGCTTCTGCCGGTCCTGACGGTGATATTTGTTAATGCATACCAGCAAAAGGCAGGCAGGGCAGGCAGCGAATGAACTTTTTGAAACTGATAATCGTAAAGAGGAAGCGGGTACTCAATACAATTTAATAAAACAATCCTTCACCGTAAAAGAACAAGTCCGGCAACCCAGGAAAGCTGTTCTTCACCGTTCTTGCTGTCTGATGTGAAAAGACTGCCTGACCAGCCTGCGGCTTTCATGAGTTCTCCGACATTAACACCATAGCCGGACATTGATGCTCGGGCATTTTCGGGATATCGACAATCCCCTTGTTCCGCTATCACTCTGCAATTGGAGTACTCGCCGCAAAAGCTGGGTTTACAGGAGCCGCCGGCAAACCCTATGGAATCAGGAAAGCCAAGTCTTTTGGCTTCAGTCTCAATATCGGCTGTAATTTCATGCAGCAGTCGCATTACTGCAGGCCGGTCTTCGCCATGAAGCGATGACGATTGGATGTCGATTCGAAAAACTATGGCATGTTGGCATGACTGTAATATTTTTTTGAACCCTTCAGGGCCGGAGACATAAGGGGGGCAGCTCATTGATCGACCATAATGAGGACATTTCGGTTCTCGGCAGAAAGCGGCGAGGCTCTCCTCTACTCGTACGCATTCAGGAGAAAGGCGCTTGAATTTGGTTGCCCCGGTGTGTGCTGTAAACTTCAAAAGCGAACCAATTTTCTTTTTATCCTGATACTCATCCATCTAGCTCCTCCTTTATATGCACAACAACGTACACGATTTATTGAAATACAGATAGTGACACCTTCACCATTGTCAGGAGAATGGAATGGACAATACTATCCCAGATTTCTCATGAACATTGTGTTGAGTAAGAGAAAAAGTGAAACAATGTCGAAGTCTATGGAAAAACGATATTATTCTGGAACTCAACACAATGTTCATGAGAAATGTGGGCTATGATGAATTGGCTGCGGTGGAAGTGGGTTTGAAGTTACAGCATTGAAAAACAGAGAGGAACCTTGATGGGTCCCTTTCTGTTTTTGAGAAGTGGTGAGGAAAAGCTACATAACTACATTTTTAACTGCAACAGCTCTTCCGAATAGGTGGTGAGAAGACGACCTGGCTGGCCGATTTTTCTCTTTTTCCAAGAAGATGGAGGCCGCCATAGATGGTTCCCAGGATAAGGACGGAAAGAATTACATAAAAAATGTTATGTCCTTCGGCGATTTGATAGAAAAGGGTTGCGACAGCCCATGCCAACATAGTGCTGTACACTGCCATGACTCCGGCATAAAATCCTCCCATTTCCTGTCGGGCAGCACCAATTACAGCAAGGCAGGGGAAATACATCAATACGAAAAGCAGATAGGCGAATGCGGAATATACCGTGAAATACGAAGCAATTTTTGTATAAACGGCTGTGTCTGCGCCAATTTCTTCTGAAATGGCAGCACTGTCCTCAGTAATAAGACCAATGCCTAAGATGTCGAAAGAGGTAATAATCCCAACAAATCCATCGCCGACAGTGGTAAATGCTTCTGAAATAGCACCGCCGATATCAAGGCCGTCGCTTCCTTCCTCAGCAGCTTCCTCTGCTGTGTTCGTTTCCATTGTGGAGTAGAGCGAATTGATAGTGCCGACGATGGCTTCTTTGGCAAATAGACCGGTGAACAGAGCAACTGAAGCCGGCCAGTTTTCTTCACTTATCCCCATAGGCTCAAAAACCGGTCCGATTGATTTACCTGCATATGCCAGAACAGAAGCCTGGGAATCTTCATTGCCAAAAGAAATCTCTCCATCTTCAAAACCTATGGAATTGAGGATGCTGAGCACAAAAACAGCTGCGACGACTATTGTGCCGGCTCTTTTAATGAAATTATTCATTCTCAGCCAGGCACTCTTGAAAACAGCACCAGCCTGAGGAGCGTGATAGAGAGGCAAATCCATTACAAAATGGGATGGAGTGCCCTTAAAGAGGGTGTTCTTTAAAAAGTAACCGGTAAGAATTGCCATAAACAGGCCCGAGAGATAAATCAGGAAAACCGCCATCCCTGAATATGCTCCAAAAAGAGCAGCGCAAAAAAGAGCATAGACCGGCAAACGGGCGCCGCAGGACATGAACGGAGCCATAAAGATGGTCATGAATCGATCTCTCTTACTGTTCAATGTTCTCGCAGCCATAACGGCAGGGACGGTACAGCCAAAGCCGACTATCATGGGGATAAATGCTGAACCGGGCAAGCCGATTTTTCTCATAAAACGGTCGGCTACCACGCCGACCCGTGCCATATACCCAAGATCTTCGAGGATGGCCAAGGCAAGAAACATGAAGAACACCACAGGCACGAAGGTGGCAACGGTCTGGCATCCTGCTCCAACTCCGGCTGCCATGACAATAATCCATTCCGGACTGTTGACAGCGCTTAAGAGAGCACCGGGAATATCGACAAAAAGTAAACCGCCGATAATGTCGAAAAAGTCGATGAAAACAGAACCTAATCCAATTGCAAACCAGAAGGTGACAAACATTGAAGCCAGAAAGATGGGTATTGCTGCAAAACGATTCATCACAACGCTATCCACTCTATTGGTAACATTGACATTTTTGTCTTTATTCTCGGTTACAGCCCTGGCATAGATTTTGTCGATGTGGCTGAACTTCTTCACGGTATCAATGACCTCTGCGCGGGATACATGGGATTCATGAGCCGGAAGATGTTCGAGGATCAATTCTATTTGTTTCAGAGCCTTGGCGACGGTAGTTTTGTCGACTGCGACAACAGGAATAACCGGCACCCCCAAATCTTCACTAAGGCGTTCGATGTCGATATCGATCCCTTCTTTCTCCGCAACATCAACCATATTAAGAAGGATGATTATCTGGTTAGTTCTCTCTTTGAGATCCATGGTCAGATAAAGATTTCTTGTCAGATTTGTGGCATCAACGACATTGAGAATCAGGTCGTACTCGCCTTCCCTGATGACACGTTCGGCAACTTTTTGGTCTTCTGAGTCAGGGCTGAGGTTGTATGTGCCCGGAAGATCGACAAGTTCAATTTTCACGCCTTGTAGAGGAAAAGTTCCTTGAAATTTTTCTACTGTAACACCCGGCCAGTTGCCCACTTTTTGCCTGGAGCCGGTAAGGCTGTTGAAGAGCGTTGTTTTTCCTGAATTAGGGACCCCGGCAATAGCAATTCTTTCTATTTTGTGCATTTTAGAACTCCCTTACCAGAATTTGTCTTGCCTCTTTTTTCCTAAGAGCAATCCGGCTTCCCCGAATCTGAAAAACAATCGGATCCGATATTTTTACCGGTGCGAGTTCAATCGGTGTCCCTTCGACAAAACCCATTTTGTGCAGTTTTTCTGTGTAATCACAGGGATGGTCTGTAAAGCCTGATATCTGGTAAATTTTCCCTTTGCTGATATCAGTGAGGTTTATGTTTTTGGACATAACTACACTCCTTGGTCTGGAAATAATCTTATGGTGAATTTCTTTAGCCGGTTGATTTGATTCAGGTTCCTGTTGCAAGTTAAGCGCCTGGATCAATGGAATGGCCGATTGATCTTTTGATGAAAAGGGAATGTAACAGAGTAGATGGGCAGGGTCAACCAATTATGTAAGGGATTCCTAAAAAAATAAAAATAACCTAAATGAACCACTCGAAAAATGGCGTCTTTTGGGATGGAAAAAACTATAAATACAAGAAGATATCTTTGCTGCAGGAATTATTTCAGGAAATGCTTAAATTTGTAACCGCTCCTTTTAAGGTGTAAAATGCGAGATATTCCTAGACAATCATTGCTGTATAAGTAGAATTTAAGCAACAAGTGAAGTTTTAAAGGGAAAATAATCGGACGGCCGATATACGCAGCCAATTTTTAGCACCTTTTAAATTTTGGGAAGAAACGTTAAAATTTAATTACAAATTGGAGGTGTGGATGAACAAAATTAATACCAAATCAATCGCGTTTAAACTCGTTTTGGGTGGATGTCTGGCTGTGGTTATTCCACTTATTATCGTCGCAAGTCTAGCTATTCCCAAAGTGACTGATGCATTGCTCAAGGCCGGTAGGGATAATGTCCTGGTTCAGGCAAATACCCTCGCCACAACCATAGAGAGGACCATTGAACTCCAGTCGCGGATGGCTGCTGCTTTCGCTTCAGGGTCTAAAGTTGTCGAGGTTGGCCGGAAAGTTAAGGAATCGGGCATTGACGCTGTTTCCGAAGAAATTGGTGTTCTGCGGCAGGAAATGAAGAGAAAATATAAGGCTCTCGATGATTCCTATCTGGGGATTTTTGTAACCGACGAAACCGGGTTGCTCTACACTGGAGAACTTGCAAACGGTAATGAATATAAAGGATCAAATGTAGCAAGCCGGGATTATTTCCAGGAAGCAAGAAAAACCGGAAAACCAGTCGTTGGGGAAATCGTAAAGTCCAAATCAACCGGAGAACTGATTTATGTCGTTTGTGCACCTGTGCTGTCAAATACAGGCGAATTTCTCGGTATTTTTGGAGTTTCAGTCAAAGCAGGTGCGTTAGTTGAATTAATTTCCGGCACGAAAATCGGAAAATCCGGATACGCCTTCATGGCAGATAAAACAGGAATTATCAATGCTCATCCCAACACTGATTTCATTCTCAGTCTTGATCTGAAAACTTTGGCTGGTATGGAAAGTATTACTCAAGCAATGCTTGCTGGAAAAGTAGGTGTCGAAGATTATGAATTTAAAGGAGTCCGAAAAATAGCAGGATTTGCACCCGTGCCGTTGAAAGGATGGAGCATCACATTAACTCAGGATGAAGAAGAGTTTCTGCAGCAGCCGCGTACCATAAGAAACAGTATTATTCTGATTGCTTTTATCTCCCTTTTGGTCGTTGGTGTATTGATATTCTTTGCATCCAGACAAATCACCCGTCCCCTGAAGAATGCGGTCGAGGGACTCAAGGATATCGCTCAGGGTGAAGGCGACCTCACAATGCGGCTCAGCGTAGATTCGAAAGATGAAATCGGTGAAATGGCGATCTGGTTTAACGTCTTTATAGAGAAGCTTCAAAAGATAGTAGGTCAAATTGCCGAAAGCTCCTCAAGTGTTGGAACCAGTTCCACTGAACTGTCCTCTATATCCGATGGCTTGTTGTCGGATGCGGAAGATACTTCGCATAGAGCAAATAATGTTGCTACTGCTTCTGAGGAAATGAGTACAAATCTCAACAATGTTGCCGCGGCAATGGAACAATCCTCAACCAATGCCAACATGGTTGCAACCGCTGCAGAGGAGATGAGTGCGACTATCAATGAAATCGCGGAAAACGCTGAGAAAGCCAGAAACATATCAGGCGATGCCGTAAAACAGGCATTGAGCGCTTCCGATAAAATGTCCCAGCTGGGAAATGCGGCTGACAAGATCGGCAAGGTTACGGAAACCATTACTGAGATTTCGGAACAAACAAACCTGCTGGCCCTTAATGCCACAATTGAAGCAGCCAGGGCTGGAGAGGCCGGTAAAGGATTTGCGGTTGTTGCCAACGAAATTAAGGAACTGGCAAAGCAGACAGCCGGGGCCACGCGTGACATAAAAACATTGATCGATGATGTTCAGGGAACCAGCAAATCAACCAGAGAGGAGATTAGCCAGATTTCATCGGTTATTGGCGGTGTGAATGATATCGTTTCGACAATAGCGACAGCAGTTGAAGAGCAGACGGCTGCCACCAGGGAAATCGCCAACAATATTTCTCAGGTTAGCCAGGGGATACAGGAAGTGAACGAGAATGTCAGCCAAAGTTCTATCGTTGCAGCTGATATTACAAGGGATATTGCTGAAGTGTCATCGGCTTCTCAGAGGATCTCCAATGGGAGCAACGATGTTAAAAACAGCTCTGAGGGCCTTTTGTCCCGGTCTGGTGAACTGAATACCATAGTGGGAAGTTTTAGAATATAACATTGACGGCGTTGTAAAAAACTCTGTATTTGGAATTATCGCATTTTGATCACGCCTGCTCGATACCCTTGTTGTAATGTCGAGCAGGTTGGATCATGTCATGTTCACTTTTTTTGAAAACGGCTGAGCTTTATTGTATACTATCCAGTGACGATCATTATTTCTTAACTACAATTCCATTCTCGATATTATCCGCTACACCTGAATTCGCCCATAAAAATAATCATATGCCTAAAAGTCTTGAAGAAATTAAAGCAGATTGTAAAGATCTGGAACAGGCGAATTGTGATCTTTATGCCCGGCTGGGGCTGTTGTCCTCTCTTTTGGATAATCTGCCCGGGATGGCTTTTCGATGCCTCAATGACGAAAATCTTACCTTTGAATACGCCAGCCAAGGGTCCAAGAAGATACTGGGATATCCGGCTGATCAAATAGTCAATGGCTACGCTTTTCGGCAATTGGTCCATCCCGATGATCAAGTGCATAATATTCACGTGACGGAGAGTTTGACTCCCGAGAATAACAGGTACGCTCTTGTTTACCGCATGCGGGCAGCCTGGGGCGAATATCGTTGGGTTCATGAGCAGGGAACCGCTATTTTTTCAAATGAAAGGCGGCTTGTTGCCATCGACGGTTTGCTCACCGATATAACCGAACAAAAGAAAAAAGAGATACAACTGCATGAAGAGAATGACCGGTTACGATCATCGATAAAGGAACGATATCGGCTTGGGAGTCTTATTGGCAAGAGCCCCGAAATGCAGAAAGTTTATGAGCGAATTCTAAAAGCTGCGGTGACTGATGCTCCGGTATTCGTTTATGGAGAATCCGGTACAGGAAAGGAGCTGGTTGCCAGAACTGTTCATTCTTTAAGTACCAGAAAAGACAAACCATTTGTTGCAGTAAACTGTGGTGCAATTACTGAAACCCTGTTGGAGAGTGAATTCTTCGGGCATTTGAAGGGTTCTTTTTCCGGGGCTCATACTGATCGTGATGGATTTCTCATGGCCGCGGATGGCGGCACACTTTTTCTTGATGAAATAGGAGAGATGCCGGTTTCTCTCCAGATCAAGCTGCTTAGGGTGTTGGATGGCAATGGTTTTATTCCGGTCGGCGGCAACAGACAGTGTGTTTCCGACTTCAGGCTCATATCGGCGACAAATCGGGATCTTGGGGAAATGGTCAGGTCAGGCCGGATGAGGGAAGACTTCTATTATCGCATCAACACGGTCCCCATATCCGTACCTCCTCTCCGGCAAAAGAAAGAGGATCTGCCCCTGCTCATTGAGCACATTGTCAAAAATCTTTCCGAAGAAAGAGATCTGATTTTGCAACTTCCTCCGGAATTTTACTTAACTCTCGGCAGGCACCATTGGCCTGGAAATATTCGGGAATTGCAAAACGTCATCAGACGTTACCTGACATTAAAAGAGATCAGCTTTAATCCTTTCGTCCAGAATTCTCCCAAAGTCCCGGATCTATGTAAGGGCGATCTGACGGGGAAGGGCAAATCAGAAAATGATACAGTGCGAGGAGAATTAGCCGAAGTTGAAAAGAATCGTATTGTCACTGTCCTCCGGGAGAACCAGTGGAAAATGGGAAAAAGCGCAACTGTACTCGGAATTAGTCGCAGAACGTTGCAGCGACGTGTGAATAAATATAAACTTAAAGAGTGATGGTGTCGTAAAAACTCTTCACCTGCTTCGTTGGCAGCCCCTCCTTGCATATGGTATCCATCTCAAAACTGTGGTTTTTCAAAAATCGTCCGATCGGTCAAATATGTCTTGTGTAAAAAGTGTGCCGTGACAGGTAGTTGCATGGCTGGTGGCCGGTAATCGGCCACTTTTGTCCAGCGGTTGTTCTAGGGTATGAATTAAATTTCACTTTTTATCTTGTCTTTTCAGTGGCATACACTCAGGCCAGTATCCTGGCATTCCTTTTGCTATCTATGTGCAAATGGTAGACGTCCCGGCTTTTCCGGCGTCTTAATTTGCGAACTCAGAATTATTTTAATCATAGAGCAAAGGAGAAAGAATGAGTCATCCAAAAAATGTTGTATTTATCATGCTCGATAGTCTGCAGTGGCATTATATGGGGTGCTACGGCGGCAAGGTTTGCAAGACTCCAAACTTTGACCGACTTGCCCGCGAAGGTGTAACTTTTGATAATGTCTATTCAGAAGGATTGCCGACTATTCCTGTACGCCGCGCTCTCATGACAGGACGCTATACCCTGCCTTATCGTGGTTGGTCTCCTCTTGAACTCGATGATACCACTGTTGCCGATATTCTCTGGCGTCACTCGACCTATAGCGGGTTGATTACCGACACCGCGGTAATGCATCTCCCCAAATACGGCTATCAGCGAGGGTTCGATTTCGTTTATAACCTTCGCGGACATGACGATGATAACCACTATTATGCGAATGATCCCCTCTATCATCTCAATATGGACGACTACCATAAACCTTCTTACCGCACTGATGAGAACGGCAATCAGGTGGAGGAAATGTGGTCGACGTTCTCTAAAGATGAAATGAAAGGATATCTTGCGCAACGGCAATACTGGAAGACGGATGAAGACCAGAATGTTGCCCATATCGCCAAGCAATCAATCCGTTTCCTGGAAGAAGTTGATCGCAATAAGCCGTTTTTCCTCTGGATTGACAGTTTTGATCCGCATGAGCCCTGGGATGCTCCCTCAATCTATGATCCGGAATTGAAATGCCCGTATGATCCTGACTATGACGGCCAGGAGATCTGGAACCCGGTATCAACCTATGCCGACAATGTCTATACCGATCGTGAAATGGAACATATCAGGGCGCTTTATGCTGAAAAGGTAACCAATGTCGACAAATGGATCGGTAAGGTTATCGACAGGGTGCGTACTCTTGGTTTAGAGCAGAGCACCATGATTGTATTGATGTCGGACCATGGTGAACCGCTTGGCAACGGCGAACATGGACACGGAATCGTACGCAAATGTCGTCCATGGCCCTATGAAGAGTTGGTTCACGTCCCAATGATCGTTAAAGCCCCTGGCCTTAAAGCAGGTGAACGGGTGTCTTCACTGGTACAAAACATCGATATTACTCCGACCATGATGGAATGGCTTGGGGTTCCTCAAACAGCCTGGCCTGATATGCAGGGTAAAAGCTTATGGCCGATCTTAAACGGCGAGACCGTGAAAATCCGCGACTACCTAATCACTGGTTTCTTTGGCCAGGCTTGGTCACTCATCACCGAAGACTGGTCGTATATTCATTGGTTGAATCCTGTTGCCCTCGAAAATTCGGAAGCAGGCGGCAAGACCATGTTTGAGGTTTTTGACATCAAGGAAGGAGAGGTTTCTGAAGGTGTAGACGATGCCGCAACCATGTTTGACAGGATTAAGGCCCAGCAGGAAAATCAATGGACATGTGTTCCAGGTTCTTTGACCGAGGTTCCTGCCGAAGATGGCTTATTTGATCGTCATAAGGATCCTTTTCAGCTGGAAAACGTCATTGGCCAACATCCGGAAAAAGCCCGTGAGCTCTATGATAAGTTGCGGGAATTGATGATGGAATTAAAGGCTGAATCAATTTATACGACAGCTTAAGTCGATTTTGAGGGGGAGGGCAGATGCTCATCCCCCTTTTTTGTATAATTTACGAGGATGGATCATGTTCACTGAAATAACAGACGAAACCTTTAAGGAAAGTGTAACAGGCAATCTGGATATCGTCCTGTTCTATAAAGATAAATGTCCTTTCTGTAAGGCGATGAAAAAAATTATTACTAAATTCGCCGATCGACCGGCAGTCGCTGAAAAAAATATTGGCTATTACCAGATTGACAGGGAGGCAAACCCTAAAACCGTTGAAGCAATGGCGGTTGAACGGATTCCAGCTGTAATGGTTTTTCGCAACGGCGACAGAGTCCACGTTAAAAGCGGAGACGTGACCTATAAAGACCTTGAAAAGATGATCGCCTGAGGCGGGAGAAAGACCATGGGGAACGACTACGATCTGATAATCATTGGTGGTGGGATTGCCGGAATGACAGCGGCAATATATGCGGCTCGTGCCAATGTAAAAACCCTGTTGCTCGAGAAATCGGTCTGTGGAGGATTGGTGAATTCCACCCATGTAGTGGAAAATTTTCCGTCCTATCCCAGTATCAACGGCATGGATCTCATGGAAAAAGTGAGGGACCATGTTGAAGCTCTGGGAGTCACGGTGATCGAGGTTGTTGAAATCGAACATGTTCAATTGCAGGGAGACGTCAAAATCATCGATACGGATGAGGGACGGTTCCAGGCTCCGGCGGTTATCCTGGCCAGTGGACGTACACCGAAAAAACTGCCTCTGGAAAGCGAATTCGAGCAGATTCATTACTGCGCCATCTGTGACGGCACAAGCTATAAAGACAAAGATGTCATTGTGGTAGGCGGCGGAAATAGCGCGGTGGATGAATCTCTTTATATGATCTCTCTGGGAGTCAAAAGCATTCTCCTCATAGAAGAATGCGACAAGCTTTTTGCATCTGAAGCGAGTTGTTGTCAATTGCGAGCGTGTAAAAATGTTGAGATCAGGACTTCGACCAAAATGGAATCATTGCTTGGAGAGGATCGCCTTGAAGGTGTGGCGCTTCGGAATGTATCAGACAACAGTCTGCTGACAAGATCGACTGACGGTATCTTTGTTTATATAGGCCAGGAGCCCAAAACAGAGCAGTACCGCAATCAGGTTGAGCTTGATGATGTCGGCTATATCAAGGCTGACCCGGATATGAAAACGGCAACACGTGGAGTTTTTGCGGCGGGTGATGTGATCCGGAAGAAATATCGGCAAATAACTACTGCGATGGGAGATGCAACTATCGCAGCGTTATCGGCGGTTGAGTATCTCAATACAGTAAAGAGGTGAGAAGCACGAAAGAGTCTGTTGTTGTCGCAGGGCATGAAGCAGACGTTGTAAATTCTACGCAGCCAAATACAAAAAAGACTGACGAGGAGAATTGAAATGGAAGAAGCTGTGAGTATGGCACCACCTGCTACCAATTTTTTTGATAAATATCTGGGGAAGATGGATCCCGCACTGTTTTGGACCACCGGAAGCATAATATTAGCAGCCGTGATTTTTGGTCTCGTTTCCCCGGAGAAGTTTGACGGGTTGCTGACAACATTGCAGACATTCATTATTGGAAACTTCAGTTGGTATTTTCTGCTTTCTGTCGCGATTTATTTAGGGGTGTGCGTGGTAATCGCCTTTGGTAAGTATGGCGATCTAAAGCTCGGTAAAGACCATGAAAAGCCCGAGTTCAGCTACTTTTCCTGGATTTCCATGCTTTTTAGCTGTGGTGTCGGAGTCGGATATGCATTTTGGGCTGTGGGTGAACCTGTCATGCACTATATGAACACACCATATCTTGCAA
>JBARUR010000204.1:0-2072 GCA_049645845.1 Desulforhopalus sp.
GTTGAAGCTTTTGATTGAGGATATCGACTGTTGCTCTTACTCTGCCGAGATCGCTGGCGATAATACGATCCCAGTGGTCATTTTTAAGGAAATTCGCCCACAGGGCAGTTTTCTCCTTCCCGTTAGCGGTTAAAGGAGAGTCTCCCGAGCCTTGTATTCTTTTTTGCGTGTTCCATTCTGTCTGGCCATGGCGCAACAATCCGAAAAGAGTACTGGATTCCTGTCTCGTAAAATCTTTAGCCAAATTATTTTCATTGTAGTCCATGCTCACGCCCATTATGTCAATTTTGCCGAAACATCGGATTATGTTCGCGGAAAATTCCGGCCAGTTTTTGTATCCACCGGCTATTATCAAAAGTATCTTTAACCCGCTCCTGGCCGCCGGCAATCAATTTTTTACGGAGTTTCTGATCAGTGAGCATACGGATCATAGCCTCTTCAAGAAGTTCAGGCCGGGAAGGCGGCACGGTCATACCGGTCTTGCCGTCAATTAATATCTCCGGGATAGCCGATACGTTGGTCGATAATGCCGGAACCCCCATCGCCAGGCTCTCGACCAGCACGTTAGGAATCCCGTCCCGGTCGCCATTCTCAGCAATTTCACACCCCAGAACAAAGAGATCGCTGGCCTTGAAATGAACCAGCACCTCTTCGTGGGTCCGGCTTCCGATCCATTGACAACATTCCGCAAGACCAAGAGAAGATATCAGAGCCAGGATTTTGTCCCTGTCATCGCCGTCCCCTATGAGGGTGTGTTGAAAAGCAATGCCCTTTTTATGCAATCCTGCCAGGGCCTTATAAATGGTCGGCAACCCTTTTTTAGGGGTCATTCTTGCTACAGTGAGTATTTTAAAAGGATTATGTGTTTCGGAAGGTGCGATAGTCTGCTGAAAAAGTTTCAGGTCAATCCCATGATAAATGCAGTAAATCGGTGTTGGACAATCCCCGGCAATCGCCTGCAGATAGTCCTTGTTGTGCTGGGTACAGGTCACCACAAACCTCGATTCTGCAATTTTTCTGCGGATTTTTTCTTTGTCGGAGGTGTAGATGTCTTTTGCGTGGGCCGTAAAGCTGAACGGGATGCCGGAAAGAAGAGAGGCAAACCGGGTCACCGAGGTGGGGGAATGGGCAAAATGTCCATGTAGTTGAGCAATATTTTCCTTGAGAAGAAAATTATTCACCAGATAGCCGCCCTGCAAAAAATGTTTAAGGGTTGCCAGTCCACTGCCTTTGCTGACACCTTGTCCGGCTGCCAGAAGTGTTTCCCTGAATTGCTTTGGTTTTTTGGCAGCGAGGAAAATATTTGGTCGAACAAGACGGTGAAAGTCGGAAAGCAGCTCCGTGGGCAGGTAATCGACTCGGGCTTTGATCTCCTTTACCGAGTTGTGACAGAAAGACTCACGCGGTTTACGCATGGGGAAGAGGCGCATTGTAAAACCCATTCTTTCCAGCAGCAGAATTTCATTGGAGATAAAAGTCTCGGAAATACGTGGATACCCTTTAAGAATGTAGCCAAGCGCAGGTGGTGAAGGTTGTTCTGTCATGATGAAAAGGATCTAAGTAAGATAAAAAAGTTATGTAGCCTGAACAAGCTTAAGAGCCTGCCCGGCAGTTTCGGCAGCTAAATCCTTTTCTTTAAAGTGAGTCAGCCGGGCGCGGATTGTATCTAAACCGGAGAGTTTAAAGGAATCGATAGTTCCTTTATATTGCTGCTGATTTTGTAGAAGAGATATAATCTTTTTGCGCAGAAGCTGGCTGGTTACTTCCGTCCACGGAATAAAATCCAGCAACCCCTTGCTCTTGAGTCTTTTCGCCCGGATTAACTGTTCTTTCCTGGGAGTTTCCCTGGGGATGATGAGAGCGGGGGTTTGTTGGGTCAGAACCTCGCAGATAGTATTATATCCGCCCATGCAGACTACCAGGTCAGCCGCAGACATCAGTTCTTCAAGCTTTGGATGAAAGGGCATGGTTTTAATGCCATATTTTTTGGCCCTTTTCGCAAAGGCCTCCCTGACCTTTTGCGGCATGAATGGGCCGGTGATGATGATCGATTTGAAAGGAAGCGTCGTTGG
>JBARUR010000205.1:0-56987 GCA_049645845.1 Desulforhopalus sp.
GGAATGAGACTTTTCTATCCTATTCTTTTTTGCATATTTTTTCTTTTCAACGCCCCTTCCAACACCCATGCCCGACAGGAATCAGCCGGATTTATCAAGGATGTATCGGGCGACGTATTCATCACCAGTTCGCAGAAAACTGTCAAGGCCGTTCCCAACATGAAGATTCTCCAGGGAGATATTGTAAAAACCGGAGCAAATGGCAGTGCCGGTCTGATTTTTGAAGATGATACCGTTGTCGGCCTCGGTCCAAATAGTGAAATGTCGATTGAAAGTTTTCTTTTTAATCCTGTCAACAAGGAGCTGTCCTTTATTGCCAGAATGGTCCATGGCACCTTTTCATTTATTACAGGTCAAATCGCCAAATTAGCCCCTGAAAAGGTAACACTTGAAACGCCGGATGCTACTCTTGGGGTTCGAGGTACAAAATTTCTTGTAAAGATTGAATAACTTTTCCAGTCTTGCCCAGTCAATAGCTTATTCGGGGGAAAATGTATGGTTATCAATAATAAACAATACATCAGAGCTCTATTTTTCATCTTCATTGCTCTTTTTCTCTCGTCCGGATGCTCGAAAACAACAATAGCATTGCTTCCCGACCCTGACGGAAAAATTGGCTATGTCACAGTGTATAATGACGCAGGTTCTATTGATATCAGCCAGGCAAGAGAGGCAACAGTAGTTAAAGGACGTGAATCCAAGCCAACTCGTCCGAAAGTACTCTCTGAAGAGGAAATAGAATCGAAATTTTCTTCGGGTCTGGCAAGCCTGCCCCAGCAACCGGTGCATTTCATCCTCTATTTTAAAAGTGATTCAACCGAGTTAACTGCTGATTCAATGAAGATTCTACCTGAAATACTCGAATCGATTAACACCAGGAAATCACAATACATCAGCGTTATCGGCCATACCGACACAGCAGGCAGCAGCCAATATAATTTACAGCTCTCACAAAAAAGAGCCTCAGCCATTAGCTCAGTTCTCGTTCAAAAAGGTGCCGATCCATCCTTCATTAAATCCACCTCGCACGGACAAATGAACCCGCTGGTAAAAACGGCAGATAATACTCATGAACCTAGGAATCGAAGGGTTGAGGTTGTTGTCAGATAATAAACGATTTGCGCGACAGGCTCTTTTAAGCAGTTTCCTGCTGATCATTCTCCTTTCAGGTCTATATCTTTTTAACCCGAGAACTATTGATATTCTCAATCTCAAAATCACCGATATCATCCTTACCTCCGCCGACTCATCAAAACCTAAGCTGGAAATTGTTACTGTAGCTATAGACGATGCGAGTTTGGAGAAATATGGGCAATGGCCCTGGCCGCGCTTTCGAATTGCGCAACTCCTCGAGAAAATAACCGCAGAAGGTGCTGAAAGTGTCGGCATAAATATTATCTTTTCCGAAAAAGACAGAACGTCACCAAAACTCTGGCAGGAAAATCTCAAAGAAGATTTCGGTTATGTTATTGAAACCTCCGATATTCCAATTGAGATCCTGGATTACGACATTTATCTCGCCAATACCCTGAGGAAGGGATCATATGTTATTGGATATTCATTTCTTTTTAACGATTCCTTAACTCATTCAGAAAAATGTGCACTTCGACCGGTATCACTTGTCCAGGGAGGCGCGAAAGACACTTCACCGCTGGCTACCCATTTTCACAAGGCCAGTGGGATCGTCTGTAATTATGAGACACTGGCGGATGCAACCTCCGGCTCTGGTTTTCTAAACGGTACCCCTGATATTGACGGGGTATTACGTCGGTCACCTCTCCTTATCGAGTACAAGGATAAACTTTATCCTTCTTTCGCTCTTGCCGTGCTTATGCAGTATCGACACCATAACGTCCTTGTTGCCAAAGCAGACAAAAACCGGATCCCTCATCTTTCCCTGGCTGATTTTAACATTCCAATCGATGAAAATGGTAATTTCCTGTTGGGTTCGGCAAAAAATATCCAGTCAAAACAATACTCAGCACGGGAAGTATTAGAAGAAAAGATTCAACCTGGTTTATTCAAGGATAAAATTGTTCTGGTAGGTTTGACTGCCGCCGGATTGAAACAGGAATACCCGACGCCTTTCGCCCCGGCAACGCCTTTGCTCGACATTCACAGAAATGCTATAGAATCACTCACCTCCGGATTTTATACCATACGGACGATACACTTTTCTGTCTGGGAGGCAATGTTCAGCCTGCTACTCTGTCTACTGCTTGTTGTATGTGTAGTTTACCTACCCACAACCGCGGCTGTCATATTTTGCCTGCTGGCTATTTGCTTTAGCTGGTCTGCTGCTGCACTTATTTACCAGAATATGGGTTATCTCTTTTCTCCACTCCTGCCGACTCTATCGCTGGCACTTGGATCCTGCCTGTTGCTAATACTCAAATTCAACTATTTCCAAAAACAGGCTAAGACAAAAACACGAGATACTCTCCTTCTATTGGATTCCAGCGAAACAAACCTTCAGTCAATCCTGAAGACAATTCCCGATATCATTTTTCGTCTGGATTCCAACGATAATTTTTCGTTTATCAGTCCGGCAATTTCAAAATATTTGAAATCGCCTGAAGCTCTCCTCGGCCGCCCGATCTTCGAACTGGTAGCTCCGGAGGATCTTGAAAAAACCCGCTACCGTCTCAATGAAAGGAGAACCGGGGATAGAGCGGCATTTGATCTGGAAATTCGATTACTTCTCTGTAGAAATAATGATGTAAAGCAAGATTCAAGAAGATATTTTAGTTTATCCGCCGAAGCCATCTACAGTAAAAATAATGGTAGTCCTAACCGTTATATGGGCACTCAGGGAATTTTCAGGGACATTACTTATCGAAAATCACTCGAAAATCAACTTATGCAGGCACAAAAGATGGAAGTCATCGGCAGCCTGGCCGCCGGAATTGCCCATGACCTCAATAATATTCTCAGTGGCCTGGTCAGTTACCCTGACATCCTCCTTATGGAAATTCCAAAAGATGATCCAATGCACAAAAAAATCCAATTGATCCAGCGATCCGGGAAAAAGGCCGCAATCATCGTTCAGGATCTTCTTACTCTTGCCAGGCTTGGTGTCACCGTAGACGAAATTTGCAATCTTAATGACATTATTACCGAATATCTCGAGTCATTCGAATTTCAATCAATCAGAAAACGACACCAGCACACAGCTATCCATACCAGTCTTCAGGACAATTTGCTTAATGTAAAAGGATCGGCGGTACATCTATCAAAAGTGATCATGAATCTTTTAAACAACAGTCTCGAAGCTATGCCGGCCGGAGGCGATATTACAATTTCGACAACCAACCTGTATATTGATACTCATATCTCAGGCTTCGAACACATTCCCGAAGGCGAATATATTTGTGTCTCAGTCGCAGACAGCGGTGTAGGTATTTCTGAACGCGATCTTAAACAGATTTTTGAACCGTTTTATACCAAAAAATCTATGAACCTCAGCGGAACAGGCCTTGGGATGACGATTGTCTGGGCGACCATAAAGGATCATAAAGGATATATAGATATCCAAAGCAAAGAGGGCCGGGGAACCACATTTAAACTTTATCTGCCGACAACAAGAGAGAATGTAAAAGATCAACAACAGAGATTAGTGCTTAACGACTACATCGGATTCGAAACCATTCTCGTAGTTGACGATATCCCGGAACAGTTGGATATTGCCAAAAACATGCTTACAAAACTTGGATATACCGTCCATAGTGCGTCCAGTGGTGAAAATGCAATTGAGTTAATCGCCCGGCAGCCTGTCGACCTCGTCGTCCTTGACATGATTATGCCCGGAGGCCTTGACGGCCTGAAAACTTACCAGGAGATTATTCGATTATATCCGCGTCAAAAGGCTATTATCACCAGCGGTTTCTCTGAATCTGACAGGGTAAAAAAACTTCTTAGTCTTGGTGTAGGTGACTATGTACAGAAACCATATTCTTTAGAAAGATTAGGCATTGCCGTGCGAAGGGAACTTGACAGGGAGGTGAACCTTTAAGCACGCATTATATGTCGATGCATCCCTTCGACAAAGTCAGCTAAATTTCCTTTATATTAGTTTTTTTGTTTTTATCCATAAGCCATATTGATTTCATCTGCTATTATATGGTAGAATATGTTTACCATAATGCTTGCACTTCACCCCAAGTTTTCAGCCATAAGAGGAGGAATGATGAAAGTCAAAGACCTTATGGAACCTATTCAAAACTGGCTGACTCCTGAAATGCCTTTACGCGAAGCAATCCAGATTATGAAATCAACAAAGCGAGGTCATGGCCTGTCAGTAAATGGCATCCTTGTTCTCGATGGGGCTATGAATCTTGTCGGAATTGTCTCCACAAAAGATATTCTCCGCATCATTATTCCTTCACATATTTATTTTGACGATCATTATGATCATATTTCCTGGGAATCTATCCGAAAGGAGAGAACTACGGCAATTCAATCGGTCAATGTCAGCAAGATAATGACGGAGGACGTCAGAACTATTTTAGCGGAAGAAACACTCCTGCGCTGTGCCGATATTTTCCTGACTGAGCAGATCAGAAGGCTGCCCGTCACAAGGAGCGACGGCAAAGTCGTTGGTGTTATCTATTTGCGGGACGTCTATAATGCGATGACGGAATTACTTATTAATTGAGAAGAATTTTCCGCAATGAAAATCAATCTAACTGTAATAATCAGTCTTCCAATCATCCTTCTGCTAGCAGCCTGTACGTTTGATGAGCGCACAACCCAAGACAAGCAGACGACATCCAGGGAGTTGCCGGAGGTCACTGAGACAGCGCTCTTTGCAGGGGGATGCTTCTGGTGTATGGAAAAACCCTTTGAAGACCTTAAGGGTGTAATTTCAGTCACGTCCGGGTATGCCGGCGGAACAACCAAAATGCCGACATACCGGAATTACGAATCTGGTAATCATATAGAGGTGGTGCAAATCATCTATGATCCAAATGAAATCTCCTACAAAAAGCTCCTTGATACCTTTTGGAGGCAAATCGACCCAACGGATGATGGAGGGCAATTTGTAGACCGGGGCCACGCATACACCTCCGGCATATTCTATTATGACAACAAACAGAGAGAACTTGCCGAGGAGTCAAAGAAAAACCTACAAGAACTCGGAATATTTAAAGAAAAAATTGTGACTCCTGTAGCTGCAGCTCCTGAGTTTTGGCCGGCTGAAGAGTATCACCAGGATTACTATAAAAAAAATCCACTTCGTTATGGATTCTACCGCAGTGGATCTGGAAGAGACTCCTTTCTCAAAAAGCATTGGGAGGGAGTAGCTTTACCTGAGGATTAAAGAGGGTATGAATCAAACGTAGATAAAGCCGGTGAAACCGGTGCTGTTTTGCCGATTTCACCGTATGTATATTTTATACCCTACTTACACTATCACAGTATTATTGACTCAGACCTTAAACTCACCCATCATCTGGCGCATTTCTTTAGCCAATTCTCGCAGGTGAATGGCATTCTTTTTCATTTCTTCACTCTGCTCTGCGACCTGAGTTGAATTTCTACTGACGGTATTGATGTCCTGTGCAACCTCGTCAGCCACAGTGGAGCTCTGACTGACATTCTCTGTCACTTCCTGAATACCGATTGTTGCCTGGGAAATATTTTCGGCAATCTCAATCGTGGTTTTGTTCTGTTCTTCCACCGCCCGAACAATGATTGAAACCGTATCATTCACCTCATTGATCACATTGGTGATTTGCTCTATCTGGGTGATCGTTTCAGATGTCGACGTCTGGATTCCTTCAATCTGACCCTTAATTTCCGAGGTCGCGCTGGCTGTTTGACGGGCTAATTCCTTTATTTCATTAGCCACTACAGCAAAACCTTTCCCTGCCTCACCGGCACGAGCGGCTTCTATAGTTGCATTTAAAGCGAGAAGGTTCGTTTGTTCTGAGATCTCTGTGATTGTTTCAGTAACTTTTCCAATTTTTGAAGCAGCAGCACCCAATTCATTAACCTTTGCCGATGCCGAAAGTGCTTCGTTTACGGCATTGGAAGTTATTCGCTGTGCATTCTCAGTATTTCTGACGATTTCATTGATGGTTCCAGCCATTCCTTCAGTTGCCTGAGCAACGAGCGCTATATTGGTTGAAGCTTCTTCTGTAGCAGCTGCAACTGAATTCATATTAGCACTCATCTCTTCTGCGGCAGTGGCTACAGACATCGATCTCGAGTTCATTTCCGTGCTGCCGGAAGAAAGCTCCTCGGAAGCATCTTGAAGTTGTCCTGATCTGTCTTCCAGGGAATTCGCAGTTTTTAAAATTCCTTTGATCACCGTTCGTAATTGTTCCTTCATACTAAGAAGGTCTTTATTCATCTCACCAAATTCATCCTGGTTTTTAATTTCAATATCACCGGAGAGATCTTTTTGAGCAATTTTTTTAATTTCCCCGGAGGACTTTTTAAGCGGTTTTATAATATTGCGATCAAGAAGCAACAATGTGACAAGAGCGCAGAGAAAAAGGATTCCCGCAGCCCAGGCAACAATAACAAAAGAGGTAGTTCTTATCTGTTGGTTTACTTTTTCCATGGAACTTATGATTTCGAAAGCACCGTGAATCTCTCCAACCCTCCAGCCTTCCAGCTTCCCTCCGGTTGGATCTGTTTTCCCCTTGGGATCTCCATGACAGAACAGGCATTCTTCAGTCAATCTGATCGGCTTGAAATAGCGTACTTCATCGTGGGTAACAATTATTTTCTCTTCAAGATTCTTTGCCTTAAGTTCTTTTAATACTTCGAGTTCTAAAGGAGTAGGTTCATTTTTAGGATTTCTTGGACTGACTTTCGGTACTCTAAACGTATAGTTAGATTCTTCAGCATAAAGAGCGGCAACCTGCATAGCAGTAACCACAGGAACTGCCTCAATGACTTTATCGGGGTCAAGTTGATCAAATGGTGTGATAATACCAAGTTGAAGTTTACGTGCCATCTCGTTACGAGAAGCTTCAGCCATAAGAACTATAGCTTTACTCTTATCAATTACTGATTTTTCAGCTTCTTCACGTATTCCACTTGTCCACATCCAGGCCATGATACAGGCAATAACCAGGGGTCCGGTCAGAGCTAATAGAAAAACCTTCCATTTGATCGACATGTCCCGAAAATTCATTCTTTCTCCTCGAATCTTAAAAATCAATTTACAAATTAGATCGTACATAAAGAGTTAATCATAAATCGAGGAAGAAGAACAAAGAAAGTTTTGAGCGGGCTAAAGAAAGAAAAAAACCAGGAACATCATTTTGGAATGTCCCTGGTTTAGTATGAGAAATGCGGGCTAGTTGTGGTTTCAAGCTGCTGACTACTTATGCCGTCTAACCCCCATTTCTCATGAACATTGTGTTGCTTTTCAGAATATATTCGTTTTTTCAAGAGCTTCGGCATTGTTTCAATTTTGCTCTTAATCAACACAATGTTCACCAAAGGTCAGTCCATGCGGCGCCATCTTCGGCAGTATTTTGCCAGTGAACATAGCCTACTATGGTTCACTAGCAAAAACTTTGAAGCTGACGCCGCCTAAACTGATGAGAAATGCGGGCTAAATTCCCTTTTACCGAGGTTAGATGATGCGCTTTCTGATGGAAGTTACCAGTAATTCGGCGAGGATTACCACTACAAAAATGCTCAGCAGGATAACCGAGACCCTGTCCCAGTAAAAAAGATTGAGAGAGGTGTCCAATACCATTCCAAGCCCACCGGCACCTACCAAACCGATGACCGCGGATTCCCGAACATTGATATCCCAGCGGAAAAGGAAGATCGCCCAGAAAGCTGGTGCAACTTGCGGCCAATAACCTTTAAGAAAAACGCTTGGCCATGGTGCTCCTGCGGCATGAAGCGCTTCCACCGGACCGGGATCACTTTCTTCCAGAGCTTCGGCAAAAAGTTTACCGACAAAGCCGACAGATCGAAAAGCAATACAAATTGTGCCGGCTAGTGCCCCAGGACCAAAGATGGCTACGAAAAGCAAAGCCCAGACCAAGGTGTTTACCGAACGTGAGGAAACAAGAATAAGTTTGGAGAGCCAGTTGAAAAGCGGAAGGCGGACGAGGTTATTTGCCCCGAGAATACCCACCGGTATGGCCATAAAAAGTGACAACAATGTCCCCAGGCTGGCGATATGCAAGGTTTCCACCAAGGCTTCATGGATCCCCCCGCGATAAAAAGCCAGATCCATTGGCCACATTCTGGTGAGCAGGTCGGCTATTTGTGTCGGACCGTCATAAAGAAACTCAGGGATAATTTCAACAGTGCGCAGTGAAGCGGATAAGGCCAGAGCAAGGCCAAGAAATACGGTAAAGCGGGCAATCCGCTCGGCGAAAGTAAAACGCTGCCATATTTTTGTGTGGCTCTTACTCATTGGAAAACCTTTTTGATACGGATGGATATAAACTCACTGATCATTACCAGAGCTATGATTGAAATCAATATAGCTGCGAGAAAATCATAGTCAAAGCGCTGAAATGCAGCAAACAAAGTCCCTCCGATTCCGCCCGCCCCGACAATTCCCACCATGGTCGAATTTCGTAAATTAGCATCGAGCTGATAGGAAGAAAAACCAATAAAGCGATTAAGCACTTGAGGCAGCACGGCGCAGATTATTACACTGAGAAACGGTGCTCCAGCGGCCCGCAACGCCTCAAGGGGTTTGAGAGATATTTCTTCAATGGCTTCAGCAAAGAGTTTACCGATAAAACCGATAGAAGCAAAGATCAGGGTAAGAATTCCTGCCAGCGGACCAAATCCGACTGCTTTAACAAAAAGAATCGCAAAAATTACAGGATGAAAAGAGCGGCACAGAGCGATAAAAATCCGAAAGGGCCAGGTAATCCACACCGGCATTAGATTACGGGCAGCACAAAGGCCGACCGGGAGCGAAATGAGTATCCCGAAAGCGGATGCTATAAGAGCGATCTCAATGGTTTCGATGAGATTATCAATCAGCAGCTCCCATCGAGAGAAATTTGGCGGAACCATTTCTCCTAAAAATTTTCCGCCGTTACCAAGTCCTTCGACAAAACGGCTCCAGGAAATATCAAGAAGATTGAAGGCATAGAGGACATATACAACTGCCACAATCCAGCCGGTCCGCACCAGCCAGTTTGCCTTGAAAGGATTGCCATAATCTCTTTGCACCTGAATACTCATTGAAGCCAGTTCTCCCCTCCGTAAATCTCCTGGAGATCAGCGTTGGTCAATTCAGAGGGTGGTCCATCAAAAATGATGCCGCCCCTGGCGATACCAATGATTCTGGTGGTGAATCGTTTTGCCAGCTCCACATCGTGAATGTTAATAATCAAAGGAATCTGGTGGGTCTCCGTCAAGGCAACCAGCAACTCCATAATTTCAACACTGGTTTTGGGATCAAGTGAAGAAGTTGGCTCATCAGCGAGGAGTACATGAGGTTCCTGCATGATCGCCCTGGCTATACCGACCCTTTGACGTTGGCCGCCGGAGAGGCTGTCAGCACGCTGATGGGTAAAATCAATAAGGCCGACTGATTCGAGCAGAGCAAATGCCATATCGATATCCCGCTGTGGATAGCGGCGAAGCCAAGCTCTCCATGGAGGAACATAACCCAGGCGGCCACAGAGCACATTCTCCATCACAGTCAGCCGCTCAACCAGATTAAATTCCTGAAAGACCATGCCTATCTTCCGGCGTGCCCGGCGCAAAACTGCTCCGCGAAGTTTGGTGATGTTTTCTCCGCTTACATAGATATTACCGGAGGTGGGAGGGATCAACTTGTTGACACAGCGGATCAATGTACTTTTTCCCGTGCCGGAGGGCCCGATTATCGCAACACTGCTTCTGCCCGAGACCTCAAAGCTTATATTGCTTAAAATTGGTTTGCCGGGAACATATTCTTTAACCAAATTGTCAACGCGCAGTGATCTGGCCGGCTGGCTGTTTGTTTGCTGCAGTTCAGTGCTCATAGGGGATGTGAATTTCAGGTCCAGGTTCAAAGGTGGGCGGTCGGGAAGAAATTACCCCCACGCGACCGAAAAAGTCACGGGGGGCAATTTCAATTTTACCGGGGTTGATACATTACTTTTTCTTTTTCGCGGCTGCTGCGGCTGCTTCCTTTTCCGCTGCTTTCTTCAAACCTGCCTGGTTGTATGAGGTACCGGTAGATTCAGCGATATCGCGAATAACTTTCCAGTCTTCGAGATAGGTAACTGGAAAAAAGCGGTCAGCTCCTCCAAAAGTTTCTTGCATGGCTGGAGTAAAACGATAGGAATAAAAGGCATCGACTATCTTTTTGACGAGATCAGGATGGAGGTTGTGGGCATAGCCGAATGAAGATGTGGGAAATCTCGGACTGGTAAATATAATACGGAATTCATCGACATCAATTCTGCCGGCTTCAGCCATACGATCGTAAACATCCGAAGCAACCGGAGCAGCATCGTAATCACCGTGAGCAACACCTAGAATGGATTGATCGTGTTTACCGGAGTAAACCACGGTATAGTCTTCATCTGGGATTATTCCATGCTTTGGAAAGATTGCCCGAGGGGCAAGGTTTCCGGAGTTGGAAGAGGCTGAAGTGTGAGCCACTTTTTTCCCTTTAATATCCTCAAGTGTTTTGATATCGCTGTCTTTTTTTACAACGACAATAAGATTATATCCTTGGAAAGCATCGGCGGTACCCTTCACCGCGATGGGAACATAGCCACCCAGATTAACACCGAAACCGGTTGGCCCTGTTGAAAAACCGGCTATATGCAAACGACCGGAACGCATAGCCTCAACCTCGGCGGCATTGGACTGAACGGTATAATAAATAACCTTCTTCCCTGTGGCCTTCTCGAGGTATTCCTGGAAATCGGAGAAAGCATCTTTATATACAGCCGGGTCTTCTACCGGAGTATAAGTGAATACCAGGGTACCTGGATCTTTCCAATCCTGAGGATCTTTCGGCGGATCAGCGACCAAATCCATATTCTCGTCGCAATACAACTCATCCAGGGTGCCGCGATTTTTACAATCAGTGTTTGCCCAGGCAAAAGTGGCCATCAGGGAAAAGGCTACCAACAAGGTTAAAATTTTTTTCATCATCATTTCCTTTTTAGTGCCTTACTCCAGAAAATCCGCCTTAAATACAAGAAATCTGAAGAAGACTTTGAAATTAGAATCTTGAAGCGACATCCAGGATGTTCATTCTAGATTGTCGAAAACTTCTCCTCAAAACAACTGCAGGACAACCTAATACGCTAATAATATTTACCAGCCATTAGCTTTTTGTTAGCTTTTTGTTAGTATGCCGTGCTCCTGAAACCCTGCCACTCAATTGAGTCCTCCTCAAAGCGTGGGGATTTTTGAAAAATCAATAGATTCCGGTGGCCAGTCTCTGTAATCCGAGTGTCTCTTTCTATCGGTTTTTCGTGGTGGCTGTCAAGGATTAAGTTACAGAAATCGCTGAACTACCTGAATATAGAGGTTTTTCCTCCTATCAACTCTCTCCAGCTCAGGACGCACTCAACCCAGCCATTCATCTACCAGATCTTCCAGGGCATTGGGAATCACACCAAGCAGCATGGCAAGATCAAGGATAGTAAACCTTTCGCGCATTTGGTTTGCATTCCGGATCACTGTCAGCAGTTTTGTTCTCGTCAGCGGGACTCCGAAGTGCTCAATATCACCAATACGATGTGCGGCTCCTGCCTGAGACAGGCAGTTTTTCAACTTCATTGCCGGAACCATGTCGGCACGCAGCAGTTCCCGAAGCTTCTCCCAGGCTTCGGGTCGAGAAAGAATTTCAACAACCATCTGACAGCGTGGAAGCTTTTTTTCATATTCCCTGGCCACTACCGGAGTTAAAATCCCCCAGTAATCTTCATCGACCTGACGAGGGATCTCATAAAATACCGGGCAATCGATGGCCAATACCTTTTCATAAAGTGCCGCCATCAGGATCGAGGCAATCCCAACCTGTCGGCCATGCAGATCATGCTTGCCTCCATCTCGTGCAGCAAGCATATCAAGACTGTGGGAAATCAGGTGTTCTCCTCCTGAAGCCGGAGATGAAGTGCCGGTGATAGTCATTGCCACGCTTGAAAGAAACAGTGCTTCAAACAAAGCCTGCATGGCTGTCGGATCTTTGCCCCTGATCCCGATCGGATTATTCAGGTAAACAGGCTCGAGATCTTTCAAGAGATCAACGGAAAATCTGCAGTAATAATCATTGAACAGGAAGTGGTTCAGTTTCCAATCGGCGGAGCTGACGGTTTTGGCAAGGACATCACCCAGTCCGGAGGTGGTCAGGTTGAAGGGGGCATCCCGAAGAATCTGAGGTGTGGAAAAAATCGCCAGACAGGGTTTGGCGTGGAAAAGGATTTTCAATCCGTCAACACTTGCGGCAACATTGGCCGAAGCATAACCATTCATCGAAGCGGCGGTAGCAATACAGATATATGGTTTCTCGCGGAGAAATGCCACCCATTTAACCAGATCGTTAATCACCCCACTGCCAACGGCAATGAAAAGATCTGTATCAGGGGTTTGTGCAAGAATCAGATCCTTAGTCCGGTCATCGGCAACGGGTGGCTCCCCTTTGTCATCGGGAACAAGGTAAAGTTCGACTGCCACTCGTCCTTGTCGAAGCTTCTCTTCGACAAGTTGCCCTGCAGCAGCATACGTTCTGCAATCGGCAATGATCAGACAATGCTCTATCCCGTCTATCTCTTCTATGGTCGGTAGAAGATGGTCAAAGGCATTATCACTGTAGTACAGCGCTCGTGTAGGTACCGTATGTTGTTTTGTACAGGCACAGTCAAAAGTGGTGCCAAGTAATGTCCTGGGATCCATATCCTATCCTTTATTTGTAAATTGTTCCGCTCTCGCTTTACTCCATAACTCAATTGGGTCTCCTTAACAGAAACACAAAACAACTCAATCAATTTGTTTGAAATGTTACCAGCACTCAATCTTGACAACTGCAAGATCACTAATATATTAAAAAAATAAATAAATGCCAAACCTTGAGCGATCAAGGGACGGAAAGTCTACGGAACTTGGCTTATCATAAATTTGTAATTTGTACTCCACCCTCAAGTTGGCCGGATTGCCGGAAGCAGCCATCGAAATGACTGCACCGCGCAATCCGGCCTTTTTTTATTTAGGCTGGCAAACAAGCTGATGGAGGCGCGAGAAAAAATTGCCTTCAAAAATAGCTGCGAGGGATGAAAAATGGACACGTACCTCCAATCAAATAAAACTCGTATTATTGCTCTCGCTTGTATATCGGTGCTTTTATCGTTTGGATATAGCCCATTAATATTTGCCGAAAATATAAGCGAAATACAAGCCTGTATTCAAAGTACTAAACGGGGCCTTCTTAAAGTACCCGATGATCGTTCGTACCGTTTTCTAGGTAAGGTGCAGGAAGATACCGCCCTTTGCCGCGGGGGAGAAAAAGCTGTTAAATACCGCGAAACTCCTTGGGTAGACTGGCAGAATTATTATGCAACCGGCGATTCCACCAGTAAACACAAGGGCCGTGAAGCCATTACCCTGCTTGGAGAACACATTTTTCCAAATGGGCGCGGGATAGATGGAGCACTGCTCGACATGGAATATCAGCGCATTGAATTGATTAAATTCAATCTCTTTGATCAAGACACCTATGATGAATATGTCAAAGGCAGAGACGGTCAGGCAGGACCGGTCCTTAAGCGTTGGGATAAAATGCGGCTGCCGCCCAAACACGAGAGCTATCATAAAGTGGGAGGGGACGGTCAGCAAATATGCAAAGGTTCACTCATTACCCATAGGACATTGAGCGGTATCTGCAATGATTTGATTAACCCCTTGATGGGTTCCTCGGGGATGCCTTTCGGACGAAATATGCAGTTTGAGGCTACATTTCCGCAAATGGGCCTCAATGAGCTGACAAAAAACCGGCATGGCGAACGGATAGATCTACTGACACCCGACCCGCAGCTCATCAGCAGAAAATTATTCACCCGCGAACAAACTGCAGAGGATCGATGTAATCAAGGTTTGGGAGTTCCTGGTTTTTCGCCCGAAGCCAACTGCGATTATTTGAAAGCACCGTTTTTCAATGTGCTTGCCGCATTTTGGATCCAGTTCATGACGCACGACTGGTTTTCACACACCGATGAAGGTCGTAACGTCCCCGAGCTGCATACAGTCGGTTGTTCGTCGGAAGAAGCACGATTGCTGGGATGCCGGGAAGGAGATAGACGCGAACCGGCAATTTTTGCTAAAAATGCTCCTGCCGAATCTTTCGAGAACGAAGGTCAAGTTCTTCTTAAACGTTCACCGATTACCACTGCTAACCTTGTTACTGCCTGGTGGGATGCCTCGCAAATTTATGGGCATGATGATCGTTCTGTAAAAAGAGTCCAGCGAGATCCCCAAGATCAAGCGAAATTGCTCGTGAAAAATAATTATCTGCCCTTATTGCAAGACTGCGAAAACTATTCGACAGATTGTCCCGTTCAACCTCAATGGCGGGGACAGGAGGCTACGAGTTTCCCTGACAATTGGAACATCGGCATGAGTTTTTATCATAACATTTTTACCCGCGAGCATAATTATTTTGTCGATAAGTTCCACGAGCAGCAAAAACTGACACCCGATGCAGATTCAGGGCTTCGCAACCCTGATAATCCGGAAGAAGTTATCGTCTATAAGAATGTTGACGCCGAGCGGCTGTATCAGGTCGCAAGACTCGTCATTGCTGCTGAAATCGCCAAAATCCACACCATTGAATGGACCACCCAACTGCTCTACAACGAACCCGCCTATGCAGCTATGAACTCCAACTGGTTCGGTTTGTTTAATCTCAAAGAAGACCGGGTCTCGAAGGTATTGCGGCGCATGCTCCAAAAGGATGAAAACATTCTGAGTAGGCTTTCCGGCAAGGCCGCCGATCGAATTTCAGATTCCCCGGATGCTAAAAAAGCCAACTCCATTTTCTCTGTTCTGGCCTCCGGTGCCGGAATCTTCGGATTAGGAAATACCAAACCGGAAGGCTATCTCTGGTGGAAACATGATGGCTGGGATCTGACTCAATTAGAGGAAGATGTCAATGGCGGCACGAATCATTTCGGCTCTCCCTTTAATTTTCCGGAAGAGTTCCCGTCCGTTTACAGGCTCCATGCGCTGGTACCCGATTTAATCGAATTGAGAGAAAAGGAAGATCCCAATGCCATTAAATTAAAAATTCCGGTACTCGATACTGCAAGAGGTGGTGCCACCGAGCATATGCGCCAACAGGGCATTGACGATTGGGCGTTGAGCATGGGGCGTCAACGGCTTGGCCTGCTGCATTTACGAAATATGCCGGCCTTTCTGCAAAATTTGCCGATGCCGCACCTGGATTCGGAAACCAAAAAACTCGATATCGTTGCATTGGATATTATCAGAGATCGGGAACGGGGCATTCCCAGGTTTAATGAGTTTCGCCGACAGATAGGTCTGAAAACCCTTACGAGCTTTGATGATTTTATCGATCAGCGCCTCGATAAGAATGACCCCTGGCGACTGCATCAGGAAGAGAGCGTCAAACGGCTCCGCGAGATCTACGGTACCCACACCTGTGATGCCGAAAAAATCATCTCGAAAGTTCAACGCAACGCAGACGGTAGTTTCATTAATGATTGCCTGAGCCATGCCGACGGCTCGGTGGTGGATAATATAGAGGACGTCGACAATGTCGTCGGCTGGCTGGCGGAATATACGCGGCCTCATGGTTTTGCCATTTCCGAAACGCAATTCCATATTTTTATCATCAACGCCTCCCGCCGATTGTTTAGCGATCGCTTTTTTACTAGCAGTTTTCGACCCGAGTTTTATTCGCGGCTCGGTTATGACTGGGTTATGAACAACGGCCTGCTGTCCGAATGTCCCTATCCCGTCACCACACAGGATGATGGGAGTCAGGCCTGCCTGGAGCCGGAAAAAATCAATGGTCATATCATGGCCGTTTCACCATTCAAACGCCTGCTGATGCGAAATATTCCTGAACTGCAGGATGAACTGATGAAGGTAAAAAATGGATTTGATCCCTGGGCACGTGACCGGGGTGAATATTACAGCCTTGCCTGGAAACCGCGGCCTGGTGCAGAGTCGGACCCTGCGTTTGCAAAATAACCACAATAACTTCAGTTGGGATTTGAAAGATATGAACAGCAAATAAAAGCAGATTGGCGGGGTGGCGACATGACCATATCGGGAAACGGCAACAATGACGGTGAGACAAGTATCGATCAATTGGCAGCCGAGATGAACCAGCGAATTGAGGCTATCACCCTCGCCGAAAAAGAAAATGATATTATCCCCAGATTCAATCAGGCGAAGACGATTGCCTGTGTCAGTGCAGAATTTCGTGTTCACGAGAATATCCCCGTTGAGCTAAAACAGGGTATTTTTTCTCTACCCGCCAGTTATCCTGCCCTCCTCCGATTTGCCAGTGCCACCAATCGGGACGACTCGAAAAAAGATATCCGGGGCCTATCAATCAAGGTCTCGAATATAAAAGAAACGGAAACGGTACTCTGGGGCGAAGCGGGCATCCAGGACTTCCTGTTCAACAGTTACCCCGCTCTTTTTGTCGCCACTCCCGAGGATTTTTTATCATTTATCCGGGCTAGGCAGGAAGATAAAAAGCTTCGTTTTTTTCTCAATCCCTTCAACCCGCATCTCAAATCACTGTGGATCGCTATCAAGGCTCAAAAAAAGCATCTAAGCCCGCTGGATATCCGCTATTGGAGTACGGTCCCCTTCCGCCTGGGAGAAACAGGCAACCAGGTCGTTAAATATTCCCTGACTCCATGCTCTCATTTTACAACCACCAGGGTGGTCGATCCCGGCGAAAATCAATTGCGTTCGGCGATCAAGGCACATCTGCGGCAGGAGAGAGCCTGTTTTCATTTCGGTGTACAACTTCAGACCGACCCGACAACCATGCCCATCGACGATGCCTCGGTTATCTGGGACGAGAAAGTATCACCATTTCAGACAGTTGCAACCATCACTATTGCAAATCAGGATTTTGATAATCCGCACGCTCTTGCTGCCTGCGAACGGACCAGCTTCAACCCCTGGCAAAGCCTTGCGGCCCACAAACCACTCGGGCGAATGAATGAGGTCCGGAAACAGGTTTATGCCCATGCAGTCAAATTGCGAAACAAGGAGTAAATATTATGCATCCTACCGTTGAAACATGGTTGAGCAAATCCCGGGAGGAACTCGATCAAATTTACCGAGATGCCCTTCCCGGTGATATCCCTTCTGGAGACACACAGGGTACTGCCATTCTGGCGGGTTCAACTTTTTCTAAAGCCATGGCATCGTTTGCCCGCATCTTTGCCTGGAAGGGAAAAGTCTTCGACCTTTACTCAGCAGACCGTCAGTCAGGTGTACTGGTCAATAAAATAAGTCCCTTCGGCATGAAAATGATTGTCGCTAAAGTCTATCTCGACAAAAGCTGGCTTGATGAAAAAGAAACCATCGTCATCGATTATTCGAAAACTTCATTGCTTGCCAGGGTGATTCGCGACGAAATCCGCGAGGTCGAACCAGGGGTCTATCTCGGCAAGGTCTGGTGGGGGAAGAAACGTATCCTGGATTTTGCCCTGACCAGGGATTTTACATAAAGTGTGAATCCTATGACGCCTCAAGACACCTTCCAGATTAGTGCGGTTATTCGCGATGGCCAGCTGGAAAACCTTCGGGACCTTTTAGGTATGATGAATGCTTCCATTGGTCTCGCCGATCCGCAGAACAGCCTGATTCCTTTTGGCACATTCGACCGTCTCCATGTCGCCAGGTTTGTCATTTTAGAAGCAAAGACCGCAGATGAAATAAAAGAATACGGACTGGCTCCCTATGAGTGGCGCCCCACCCTGCTATTTCTTGGCGATTGTGATGGAGACCGGGATTCTTTCTTTGGAGAACTCACAGCGCGTGCCGGTCCCGGGCTGGAAAAAATATTCTCCTTTTGTGAAGGTTTCCCGGAAGATCGGCATCAACTGGCGAGCTGGCTGAAAGACCATAATATCAGCCCAAAAGCCAATTATATTAACTGGATTGGCCGAACAGTCAGACAGGTGCACGAAGAAAATGCCTTGCACAAAAGTCTGTCAAATCACTTACAGCACATTGTCGATGGTGTCGGCAGAGACAATTTTCGTGCCCTCCGGCAAAAACTTTTGACGCATGTAGAATGGGAAAAGCATGCGGGACGACTCACCTTAACACAACCGGAACAAACACCCATTGACTGGAAAATAAGGAATCTGCTGCATATGACAGGAATCCCTCTAATCCTCTTGCTTCTTTCACCATTGCTGCTGATCGGCGCACCTTTTTTTGCCTGGCGTTTACGGATGCTGGAACGTTCGGACCCGGAGTTTTTTATCCGGCCCGATCGCCGGCTAATCAAAGAATTATCGGTACAGGAAGATCGCTGCATAAGCAACCAGTTCAACGTATTCGGCGATGTCAAACCGGGGCTTTTCCGCCTGATGACTCTCAGGTTTACACTCCTGCTCCTCGATTATTCAGCCAGACATGTCTACAACCGCGGCTTTCTCACCCGGATAAGAACCATCCATTTTGCCCGCTGGGTCCTGATGGACAATAACAGAAGAATATATTTTGCCAGTAATTATGACGGCAGCCATGAAAGTTATATGGACGATTTCATCAACAAGGTTGCCTGGGGACTGAATCTTGTCTTCAGTAACGGTGTCGGTTACCCGGCAACAAGATGGCTGATTAAAGGCGGTGCAGAGCAGGAACAGAAATACAAGTATACGCTCAGGCGACATCAGTTACCTTCGGAGGTCTGGTACAAAGCCTATCCGGACTTAACCGCCTATGACTTGTCGCGAAACAGCCGCATTCGTCAAGGCGTGGAAATCCGCCCATCCAGTGATGCGGAAATTCGCGAATGGCTGAGCTTGATCTGACGGGAGATCGATAATGGATAATTCAACACATTTCGAATTTGACGATCTGCAGGCGCTCCTTCGATTTGGTCACGGTAAATTAACTGAAACCTGTTTTATGCTGTTGAACGTTATTGATCCCATTTCTGCTAAAAAATGGCTGGAAAATGCTCCAGTCAGCAGCGCAATCGTCACCAGCCCTCCACCGGCAACTGCCCTGCAAATCGCTTTTTCGGCAGCAGGATTGCGCGCACTCGGCGTCCGGGAATCGGTTATAGAGGGATTCTCCGATGCCTTCATCACCGGCATGACCGGAGATGAAGGCCGTTCGCGCCGTCTGGGCGATAGAGGCAGTAATGATCCAAAGCACTGGCAGTGGGGTGGCGATCCGGACCGGGTTCCCCACATTTTGTTGATGCTCTATGCCATCCCCGGCGGTATCAAGACCTGGATACAAACTGTAGAAGATGAGCAGTTTGCCGCTGGTTTTGAGCTGCTCAAGGTCTTGCCGACAAGTGAACTGGGGCCGATCGAGCCATTCGGTTTTGCCGACGGCATCAGTCAGCCTAAGATTGACTGGGCGGGTAAACAGAGTACCGATCTGCATGAACGCGATCGATATTCAAACTGGTTGGCAACCGGTGAAGTGGTACTTGGTTATCCCAATGAATATGGCTTGTACACCACTAGACCGCTTATCGATCCGCATGAAGACAGCTTTGTTTCGATACTGCCGGATGCTGAAGACGAACCATTGCTCAAGGATTTCGGCCGGAACGGCTCTTATCTTGTAATCCGGCAACTACATCAGGATGTACCAGGTTTCTGGCAATTTCTCGACAGGGAGAGCGGCTTCGTACCGGAAGAACGTGAAAAACTTGCCGCAAGCATGGTAGGGAGGGAACGGGATGGCACACCGCTCGTCCCTGAAATCACCGACAGCATCACCGGCATCGAGCGGGAAGACCGGGCCAATCATTTCAACTATGACAGCGATCCGGTCGGATATCGATGCCCGGTCGGCGCACATATCCGCAGATCCAACCCTCGCACAGGTGATTATCCGCCCGGAGTAACCGGTTTTCTCAGTCGATTGATAAGGATTTTCGGTTTTGGTCAGAATCGCCAGGATGAAGACTTGATTGCCTCCTCCCGTTTCCATCGTTTATTGCGGCGTGGCCGTGTCTATGGTTCTCCCCTGTCGCCGGAAGAAGCTATCAAACCGGACGCACCGGCAGATGAGCGCGGATTGCAATTCATAGTCCTGGTTGCAAATATATCCCGCCAGTTTGAGTTTGTTCAAAATGCCTGGTCAATGAGCAGCACTTTCGGTGGCGTACAACATGAACGGGATCCATTGCTGGGCATTCGGGAGACCTTATCGGATGGCGGGGCGACCGATATGTATATTCATCCCGATCCATCCGGTCCAAGTCGAAAAACCTGTCACCTCCCCCAATTTGTCACGACGGGTGGTGGCGGTTATTTTTTTATGCCCGGACTGCGCGCACTGCGATATATCGCCGCATCATCTCTTACCGGGAGTGATAAAACCTTATGACTGCCAATAAATTAAATAGATATAATCACCTGTTATTAAAATTTACTCATAACATTCTCACTGAGATGCTGCACATCGAACGACGCTTCGAACCGTTCTTTCGCAGACAGTGGAACCGCCTGTTTCGTGAACCCAGCGCCGGGATCATCCAGTATTTTATTAACCTACGCCGAAAGGATGAAGATCTGCAACTGGCTGAGGAGAAAATAAATTTGGATGAGAAGGAAAGCCTGGATAAAATTATTGATCTCATGGCTGACCAGATGCGCGGCCATTTCAAACCGGGCAGCTATGAACGTGGCGGCAACACAAAAACTCACGGTATCGTCCGGGCGACAGTGACCATCCGGGATGACCTGCCGGAACATTTCCGCAGGGGAATTTTCGCTGCTGCCCGCAGTTTTCCGGCCTATGTTCGATATTCGGGGCCCGGTCCGGATGTCCCTTCCGATATTCGGGATGTCGGATTTGCCAGCATGGCGGTGAAGCTTATGGATGTTCCTGGGAAAAAGCTTATGGATGAGGAGAAATTCACCCAGGATTTCATTACAGTCTGCACCCCGACCTTTGTCACGCCCAACACGCGGGAAAACGCTAAACTCCAATACTGGAGCCTGTTGGATATGCCGATTTATTATTTCCTTAATCCAAAAGATCCACACATACTCGACTTCCTCATGCAGGGGCTGTGGAATGAAACGCAGTACAACCCGCTGGGTCAGCGCTATTGGAGTTGCGTTCCTTATTTGCTTGGTGAGGGCCAGGCCATGATGTATTCGTTTGTACCGAAAACAGAGGTGGATACCCAAATTCCGGGCCTGCCCTTTGGCTCCCCCTCATTTAATTATCTGCGGGAAAACATGATCAAAACCCTCGATAAAAAAGATGTGGTCTTTGATTTTATGATTCAAGTCCAAACCGATCCGCATCGTATGCCGATTGAAAACGCCGCTGTTCGCTGGCCGGAGAAATTATCGCCGTTTATCCCGGCTGCAACTGTGCATATTCCAAAACAGAAATTCGATTCCGATGCACAGTTCGCTTTTGCCGGACAACTGAAGATGAACCCCTGGCACAGTCTGCCGGAACATCGTCCGCTTGGCAACCAGAGCCGCGCACGTCTGAGGATGTATTATGAACTCTCTCGCTTCCGCCAGGAAATGAATCAGACTTCGCATCTCGAACCAAAGGGAGATGAGATATTTAACTATAGAGAGGTATGAACATGGAAAACTCTGAAATTAAGGTGCTGGTGTTAATGAAAGGAAATGTCGGCGAGGAAGTCGTTAAGCTAAAAGAAAGCTTAAATGAAGTTTTAGAAAAAGATGCCCATGAAAAAGAAATATCTTTTCCACATCTGACCAGTAACGATGAATTCGACACTGACACAGAAACCGCCCTACGCTCCTGGCAATCAAGTGTGGGTTTGGTGGCGGACGGCATAGCCGGACCTCGCACCTTTTCAGCCCTGGGGATTTGGCAACCGCCAAATTTGGCCGTCAAGGTCGATACAGCTTTTGTTGCCAAATTGTTTCCTTTTACCAAAACTTCAAATATTGTCCAAAATCTTCCCTATGTGACTTCAGCCCTTGCGGCATTTGGTTTGACGGATATCAACATGATCTCTGTAGCACTAGGCACAATACGCGCGGAAACGGAAAGTTTTGTACCAATCGCGGAATTGCCGTCCCACTTTAACACCTTGCCCGGACAAGCTGCTTTTAGTGCATATGGATACGACACTAAGCTCGGAAAATCCCTGGGCAACAAGAATCCGGGTGACGGAGCACGATTTCGGGGGCGGGGCTACGTGCAACTGACCGGACGCTACAATTACGAAAAATTCGGCAAAGTACTTGAAATTTCTCTGGCTGATACCCCGGAGAGCGCCAGCTCCCCTGAAATTGCCGCCTGTTTGCTGGCGGCTTACCTTAATGTCAACCGTGAAAGGTTAACCAAGGCACTCGCCAAAAATGATTTGAAAGCCGCACGTAAAGTCGTCAACGGTGGTATTCACGGTCTTGACAGGTTTTCCGACACATTTCGCAAAGCACATAAAGCATGGGTACCCGAGAAACCTCTCGTCGGGGCAGCTGCCGAGATACCGGCTGCTCCTGTTTCTGTGTTTCGTGCCAACCTTCGTGTGAATCCTGATCCCGCGGATCTTCGCGATCGCCATTATATGCCGCCGCCGCGTTCCCTGCCTCAGATATTCCCGGCGGATAATGATATCGAACGATTCATGGGAGTCTATACTCAGGCCGGACTTATTCTGGATCAGGGCCAGGAAGGTGCCTGCACCGGTTTTGGATTGGCATGCGTCATCAACTATCTTCGCTGGCAATCTCAAGGGATGCCAACCGAATTCGAGTCGGTAAGCCCGCGTATGTTGTACCATTTTGCCCGATATTTTGATGAATACGAGGGAGAAGACTATAACGGTTCCAGCTGCCGTGGGGCGTTAAAGGGCTGGCATTACAACGGTGTCTGCCGTGAAACCAAATGGCCTTATTTGGCCGGTGAGGATGCCGTACCCTTATCAGGCTGGGACAGCGATGCCCTTGAACAGACATTAGGGGTATATTACCGTATTAATCCTCTTGCCATCACTGATATGCAGGCCGCTATTATGGAGGTCGGTGCGATTTATGTTTCTTCCTATACTCATAAAGGCTGGGAACAAATAATAAATAAAATCACGACGCCAACCTGCCATACCGATCTTCCGGTAATTGAATTCGACGGGAAACCATCACGAAGCGGTGGACATGCCTTCGCCCTTGTGGGTTTTAACCGTAAAGGTTTTGTTATACAGAATTCCTGGGGCGATAAATGGGGAGCCGGAGGTTTTGCCGTGGTCAGCTATGCGGACTGGATGACCAACGCAATGGATGTATGGGTTACTGCAATGGGTGTACCCGGAATCGTATCCGGCCGCCTCAATGTAAGCGGCAGGACAAGAACAAGTGCCGGTGCGGCCATTACCAACATCAACTGGTGGGATAAGGGTACCGCTTACCAGCATAGTATCGTGCTCGGCAATGATGGTCATGTCCATCGATTTGATAAGTTGGATGGAGTCACCCGAACCTTACAAAATCAGGCATGTGTACTGCCGGATGCCTGGTTTCGGAAAACATCGCATGACAAAAAACGTTTGGTACTCTATGTCCACGGCGGTCTCAACAGCGAAGATGATGCAATTCAACGCGTCCGGGCAATGGGACGATATTTCATGGGAAATGGCTGTTATCCGCTATTTCTTGTATGGAAGAGCGGCCTTCTCGAATCAATTACCAACATTTTGGCAGATAAATTCAGTGAAGGTGCGGCAACCAGAGCTGAAGGCTTTGGCGATTGGATCACCGACAGATTTTCAGATCCGATCATCGAAAAAACCATAGGCAGGCCCTTTGCTCGTCCCCTGTGGTGCGAGATGAAGGAAAACGCGGTACTCGCAGGAGAAACTGGCCGGGGAGGCGACCAGCTGACCGATGCAATTCAATCATTGAACAGCAGTTGGGGCGATAAGTTTGAATTGCACCTGATCGGACATTCCGCAGGTTCGATCCTCCTCGGCAAATTACTGGACAACATGGCTCAGAAACATCTCGCCAACAAAGTTAAATCCGTTCATTTATACGCTCCGGCTTGTACGGTCGCTTTTGCTAATCAGCACTATGCACCGCATGCCGAAATCATGAATAATCTTTACCTGGACATCTTAAGTGATCAGCGCGAACAGGAAGACGACGTGGCAAAAATTTATCGAAAGTCCCTGCTCTATTTCGTTTCCAATGCGTTGGAGGCCGATTTGCGTACGCCTATTCTCGGCCTGGAAAATATTTTTGATTTCGGCTATTCCAGTTGGGGTGGCTCTTCAAGCAGTACCGAAGCCCTCACAAACTGGTGCAATGCCGCAAAGATCAGCCTGCTGTATGATCGGTTGACAATTCATAACGATCAGAAAATCATCACCCGGCGGGGGAATAATGCAAACTTATCGGAGAAGCATGTAAACTCAACTCATGGCGGCTTTGACAACAACGTTGAAGTCATCGGTAAAACCCTGGAACTTATCACCGGAGGAGAATTGGCTTTACCAGTGGACGATCTTGTTGGATTCTAACTAACACCCCACAAGGGGGTCTCTTTTTAGTCCCCATGCTGTGAGGGGGATTCTTACAGTGCCCGTGCTTTGCGGGGGAGTGACAGATTTTCTGGAGTAGGCACTAACCAGAATTTTCTTCATCAGGTCAGGCGGGTGTAAGCTTCAAAGTTTTTTGGCAGTGAACTATAGTAATCTAAGTTCACTGCCAAAACAGGGATTTCTCGGTCTTAACTTGAATAGTGACTCCATCGTCACGTTGGACGGCAGTAAAGTCTTTCGTGGAGTGATAAAATAAGGAGACATGAAATAGTGGAGAAGTCAAACGCCGGGTTAATAGATGTGCTGGTATGTCATTACTATTTCATGTTTTGTGATTAGTTTTATCGGAAACAATGTGAGAAGGCTGTGAGGATTTTTCTAAAAAGCGCAAAATGCGCACTCCAATAAGCGAGGTTTTGCAACAATGTCAAATACATCTAAAGATTCTACTGAACCCTGCGTAAAGACCTTCGATGATTTTGTGCGATTAGCTGATTATTCTCTGCTTGATACCTTAAATGTCGACCCTGATGCCACCAAAGACGGTGATGACCACCGTGCCCGCCAGGTTGTTTCTGGTCACTTCGTACCAGTGACACCCACGCCGCTTGCAGAACCAGAATATGTAACCCATAGCAGCACTTTTTTTAATGAACTTGGTTTGAGCGACGAGTTGGCGTTCAATGAAAAATTTCGCCGGTTATTTTCTGGCGATATTACTGCTGCTCATGAGCCCATGCGACAGGTTGGCTGGGCGACAGGTTATGCATTGTCTATTTATGGCACCGAATATAACCAACAATGTCCATTTGGTACTGGTAATGGTTATGGCGATGGTCGGGCGATATCTGTATTTGAAGGAATATTCAAAGGGCAGCGCTGGGAAATGCAATTGAAAGGTGGTGGCTCAACGCCTTATTGCCGTGGTGCCGACGGGCGCGCAGTACTCCGTTCAAGTGTACGTGAGTTTTTAGCGCAAGAATTTATGCATGCGCTAGGTGTGCCAACATCGCGCTCTTTAACACTGTATGTTTCTAAATCTGAGACTGTTACCCGGCCTTGGTATTCTCAAGACTCCCGCTCAACCGACCCTGATATTATGATGGACAATCCTGTGGCTATTTCAACTCGCGTTGCACCATCCTTTTTGCGAGTTGGTCAGCTAGAGTTATTTGCCCGCCGCGCCCGCAATAATGCTCATCCAAGAGCATTAGAAGAGTTGCGCATGATTGTGTCCCATTTAATTAAGCGAGAATACAAAAACGACATTAATCAAGACCTTGTTTTTGTAGATCAATTGATTGAGTTAGCTAAGCTATTTCGCCAGCGTCTTACCTCACTGGTGGCCAATTGGCTACGTATTGGCTACTGCCAGGGTAATTTTAATAGCGACAACTGTGCTGCTGGTGGCTTCACCCTCGACTATGGACCATTTGGATTTTGTGAAATTTTTGACCCTGAGTTTCAACCTTGGACTGGTGGCGGCAAACATTTTTCATTCTTTAATCAGCCAATCGCTGCGGAAGCGAATTACCATATGTTTTGGACAGCTGTGAGACCGCTGATTGCAGAAAATACCGAGGCGTTGGAACAGTTCGACCAAGTACGCCACGGCTTTGCAGAAGCAATGCAAAAACAAATCCAGAAAATGTGGGCGGCCAAACTTGGCCTGACTGAATATAACCCGGAGATAATCAAGAATTTAATGCAGTTAATAACCACCTCAGGGGTGGATTACACCATTTTCTTCCGTGAGTTATCCCATATACCAGAGAATGTTTCAGCATTGAAAAAGAGCTTCTACGGGAAAATGTCACAACAACTCGATGGGCAATGGCAATCTTGGCTAAAAAGTTGGCGCGACCTTGTTATTAAAGACGGCAACTTGGCTGAGATATCAGCAAATATGAAACAAACCAACCCAAAATACGCATGGCGAGAGTGGTTAATTGTCCCCGCTTACCAACAAGCCATGCAGGGTGACTACACATTAGTTAAAGAGTTGCAAGAAGTACTGAGCTATCCATATGATGAGCAATCACAAGAAGTAGAAGACAAATACTATCGTTTAAAACCTAGGGAGTTTTTCAACGCTGGTGGCGTGTCACACTATAGCTGTTCTTCGTGATTTTGAATAATATGTAGTCACTCAGAACGAGATCTGACATGCACAAACAATAAAGTTCAACTTGAGCAGACCAATTGCCCCCTTAACAATCCACGACAAGATTTGCAGCAAAAACCTTCTAAAGGAGTAGGTGACATCTGCTGTTTCTTTGTGTGTCACCAAAACCGCATTTAAAGATTCATACTGCAATAAAAATATCCAAGCAATTCGGTTGCAATGACAGGGCAGGTAATCTTCAAAAATCAAATGGTTTGCCCGATCGCATTTCTGACAGCATGAGCCATTTCTTTAACCGTTGCCGGCTTGTTAAGACATTCTTTGATTGCCAATTTTTTGAATCTCTCGGTCTTGACAATATCATTACTTCCTGTTGAGATTATAATCGGTATGTCGGGATTAATAGCGGTAATTTGTTCTGCCAGGTCCAATCCGGTCATTTTCGGCATTGTCATATCACTGATTACCAGATCAAAATTACCTGGTTGTGTCTGGATAGCCATCAGCACTTCTTCCGGATCGGTTGTTGCAGTGACTGTGTACCCGAGACTTTCCAGAATCCTTTTATCCACCTGGACGATTGCCTCCTCGTCATCAACAATTAATATGCGCCCTGCACCACGGGGGATTTCATCTTTCTCCAAAACCTCTTCCGGTCCTATGGTAGATTGAATAGCAGGGAGATATACCTGAAAGCGGGTCCCGCCCTCCGGCTCACTGGACACTGTAATTTGCCCATGCAGGCTCCGGACTATACCATGCACAACCGACAGCCCCAGTCCCGTCCCTTTGCCTTGCTCTTTTGTGGTAAAATATGGTTCGAATATTTTTTTCTGCAGTTCACTGCTCATGCCAATGCCTGTGTCGCTGACTTGAAGCTGTAAATATACCCCCGGACTCAAATGTAACTGAGAACTGTAATCATCCGAGCTAATCACCGCTTCCGAAAGCGATATTGATAAAACACCTCCCTTCTCCAGCATTGCATGATAAGCATTGGTACACAAATTCATCAATATCTGGTGTATTTGGGTAGAATTTGCTTTTATAGCCCTGCAGTCCGGTGCCATATTAACCTTAATTTCAATTGTTGATGGAATAGAATGCCTCAGCAGCTTTACTGCTTCTTTAATCAGAGGCTGTAATTTTAGTGGACTCATCTCAAGAGAAGATATACGGCTGAATGTCAATATCTGCTGGACAAGATCCTTCGCTCGATGCGCCGAGCTGATGATTTCCCGTAATTCCGGTTGCAATGGATGCTGTTCGCCAAGCTCCATAGCGACAATTTCAGTATAACCAAGTATCGGCGAGAGAATATTGTTGAAATCGTGAGCTATTCCACCCGCAAGCGTACCGATAGCTTCCATTTTCTGTGCTTGCCGGAGTTGTGATTCAATTATATCTTTTTCATTTACAATCTCAGTGTATTCTTTAATTTTGTCATTTAGCGCGCTGTTGGTTTCGGTGAGCTCTCGGGTTCTGATTTTCACCTTTTCTTCCAATCCGGCATTAAGCATACGGAGATTTCGCTCAGCCTGTTTTCTTTTTTCGTGGGCGACAACAAGGTATCTCCCAACAAAACCTAAAAGGATGAACAACACCAAATCCACCCAAAAAATTGAGATCACAAAGCCACTGTTGTCAGCCAATATTTTTTCCTTAGGAATATGTGAAAGAATCACCCAGAAAAAATCTTTGGAAATCAGAGAATGAGTACTGCTTAAAAACGGTGAAGGAGATTCATTTGAAACGATTCCGGCTTGTGCCGGATAAATTTTTAAAAATGTGCTAAGGCCATCTTCCGTCATCATCTGCCCGGAATCTTTATTCGAAATTTCCTCCCAGAGTTTCGGGTAATCACTTTGTATTTTTTGTTCTGCTCTGGAAGAAATCATAAAGCCCCATTCCTGCTCAGGATAGCTGCCTTTAAGCCAGTATCCATCACTATTGACGAGCATAAAGGTGCCGGGAGAGGCAAAGGAGAGTCTTGTAAGTTCCTCTAGAAGTTTGTTTCCTAAATAATTGACAACGACAATGCCCAGTTTGTTGCCCTCGGAATCGACGAGTGGAGTCCCGAAACGAAGCATTGGCTTGTAGGGGATATCGACAGTGCCATGCTCAACATTTAAATCAAACTGAGACATATAGATTTGATCTTTTTGTAAATCTGCAATGTCTTTGAAATAGTATCGTTGACCTTTAAATTGCAATTCACTATCCGAGAGCATTACAGGTTTGCTTCCCCGAAGATCTATCCGAAATACTTCCTGGCCTGAATTGTCCAGGACTCTTATTTGATCGTATATCCCTTTAAATTTGCTGAATAATTTAATATCATAAATGAGGTCACTTTCATTTGAGTGTGAGTTGAAGAGCTCAAACAGTTCCGGTTGTCCTGCAATATATTTGATATCCGAAATTATCGTATTGAGTCTGAGGAGGACAAACTCTCTTTTCAGCTTCAGTGAGTATTCTTCCTGTGCTTTTAACATATCCTGAGGCAGCTTTACATTCTGCAGATAGTAAATTCCCCAGGATATGAATAGCACTATGCCAAATATGGGGATCAGAAAACAAAGAGAATTAATTAAGAGATATCTTTTATTGGTTAGAGACATTCATTTCCTTCCTTTTGGTCAGAAAAAAAAGAGAGGTCAAATCCTGATAGCCTCAAAAAGAACAGATAGGCTTTTTGCACCACCCAATGGCATAACTTAATCCATGGACCTTCTCCGAGATTTATACGTTAGGCAAAATATAACTCTCTTAATTGTGCCGTAAAGGGGTGTGGCGATCCATTATGGCGTAAATGATTCAAAACCGACATCAAGGATTCTGGCAATTAGCCCAATCAAACTGAACCAGCGAGGGATAAGGCAGGGCGTCAATAATGGCCAAAACTTGCATCCATTGTTTTTCTGAAGATCCTTTTTGGTGGTAAATTGCCATCAATTCAAGTTGTGTTATTAATGTTGCCATATCGAAGGTATTGTATGTCTGCCAATTTCAGAACTATAAACTAAATCTACTGCATCCAGGAAGTTCTGCTTTTCCAAATTCCTAACCATAAAAAAGGAATCTGAGAGAAGACCTTATCCATGACTCTTCGAAATGACGGGCAATTCGAGTAACTGACATTGCCTCTAACGTTCATAAGACCTTGTCTTTGGCAAAGCAAAGTCCGCAGTTGCTCCATTTCAACCCGTTCTCTGTGCTCAGCAGGTCCCACCCGTCTACTTACCTCTGAAGACTTTTATTTTAACTTGCCGATTGTAAGGTCTGGCGATTGGGCAGGATCTTGTGTAATTTAAAGCAGAACACCCTAGGGCGCTACTAAGTGGATGCAGTTGTTCGCGAGAAGAATAACTCAACTGAGTGAGATGTTTTAATAGTACAGTTTATCCTGGTTAGAAGACATCATCGGCAAGAAGGTCAACTTTTATTATGAATCAGAACGACCAAAAAACATTAAGAAAAAGTTTAAACCTTTTCTTCCTGATTTTCATCGCAACAGGTGGTTTAGTAAGCGGCTTGGCTTCCGCCTTTTATCAGTCTGAGATAAAATCGTTTTTAAGTGAAATAAAAAATCAGGAAACCCTTACAGTTACCCTGCAAGAAAAAATAATCGGTAAACAATTCGACTCAATAATAAGTGACTTGTTTTTTCTGTCGAGGCAAAACGAACTCATCGCCTTTCTCGATACCGGTGATTTTGATTATGTAAGTTTAATTGAGTCTGAATACTTTGAGATATCTCAACATACAAAAACCTATGATCAGCTGAGATATTTGGACAAAACTGGTCAAGAAATCATTCGTGTGAATTATAACAAAGGAAATGTGAGAACAGTTCCTGAAGACGCCCTCCAAGACAAATCCAACCGTTACTATTTCTCCGATGCCATAGTAATTAATGAAGGAGAAGCGTTCGTCTCACCACTAGACCTCAATATCGAAAATGGTCAGATAGAAAAACCTATAAAGCCGATGATACGCTTTGCTACTCCTGTTTTCGATACTGAAAATAATAAAACTGGTATTGTGCTCATCAATTATCTCGCAAACACGCTCCTAAAAGACATTTCTACAGCAGGTGAACTATCTATAGGGAGTATAATGTTGATAAATTCTGAAGGATACTGGCTTCAAAATCAAAGGAACAGAAAATTTGAATGGGGATTTATGTTTGCTGAGCATCAACAACAAACATTCCCAAGACACTACCCAGAAGAGTGGACGATCATTGAAAATACCAAAGCCGGTCAATTAGAAACCAAGAACGGACTTTTTACCTATACGACTGTTTTTCCATTAGAGAATACAGTGGCCGCCCCTTCTAAAAAATATTTTTGGGTGGTTGTTTCCCACGTATCACCTGGTGTTATAAAAGACAATAATCGGAAGATACTTTTTGAACTTTTTATTTTCGGCGCTGGGGTGTTCATAATTATTGCTTTGGGTTCCTGGTTTACCGCACTATTTATTACCAGGAATAGACTACATAAAATCGAACTTGTAGAGATGGCGACCCGAGACACCTTAACCTCACTGCCAAATAGAAGGATGTGTTTTGAACGCCTCTCCTCAGCTTTAGAACATGCCAAGCGTTTTAATAGAAAACTTGGAATACTTTATATTGATCTTGACGGATTTAAAGAAATCAACGATACGAAGGGGCACTCTGCCGGAGATGAATTACTCATTAAAGTAAGTGAAATATTAACCTCGATATCTAGAAGTTCTGACATCGTTGCGCGTCTTGGAGGAGATGAGTTTGTCTGTATACTCTCCGAAATTGAGTCTGCAGAAGGCGCTGTTTATGCTGGGAGAAAAAGTATCGATGCTCTTAACGCACCAATAGACTTGAGTAGTGGGAGAGTTTTTATTGGTGCCAGCATAGGTGTCTCAATTTTCCCGGATCATGATACCGCCTCTGAAGGACTATTAACGAAGGCAGACAAAGCTATGTACGAAGCCAAAGCCAAGGGAAAAAATAATTGCACTATTTATACGGAATCGATGTGACAGATCACAACTGAAAATGTAAGTTTTTGTTGTGATAATCTTTGGTAATCTCTACTTGGCAGTTGCTACATTTCTGGGCAATTCCATTGAAATAGTCATGTCTACCTGCTCAGGAACATAAATTTCAGATTACGCTTAAATGGATGAGATTGGCATAGGATATCTTCTACCTTGTTGATTTTTGAATAGGTTGAAATTTAAAGTCTATCTGGCCCATAAATGTTCTCTAAAAACATTGCAGCACAAACCTAAAAACGATACGAGATTGCCAACAAATGACAAAATGAGTCAGACTCATAGTTTATTGTTACATTGTTGTTAAGGATATCATCAACACATTATTATATAAAGTCATCCCATGAAAGATAAAAAAAACAATTTCATAGTCGCGGGCATTGGCGCCTCAGCAGGTGGTCTCGAAGCATTAAGGCAGACTCTTCCGGGTCTTCCCGATAGCGAAGATATTGCCTATGTCATTGTCCAACATATGGACCCACATCATCAAAGTATGCTTGTTTCACTGCTGCAGTCTTCGACAACTATGAAGGTGAGTGAGGCAGAGAACAAACAGGAGTTACTTCCAAACGAAATCTACATCACTCCCCCAGGTTTCGACATTTTATTGAAAAATGGGAAAATTGAATTACACAAGCCGGAAGCTCTGATTGGTCCCAGGCCATCCGTTGATCGTTTCCTGATTTCCCTTGCGGAGGAAAAAGGTGGTAAAAGTGTCGGCATCATTCTCTCAGGCACCGGGAGCGATGGGGCACATGGAATGCGGGCAATCAAAGCCGGTGGCGGCATCACCATCGTCCAGGAACCGAAACGTGCGAAATATGACGGAATGCCAATCTCTGCAATCAAAACCGGAAGTATCGATCTTATCCTTCCTCCTGAATCCATCGGGCCGGAGCTTCTGGAAATTATACACAATCCACTGCTGGTGAGTGATATCTCTACCATTAAGAGTACCCCTGACGACGAGGGGCGCCTGATGGTACTGTTGCGGAAATACACCGGTTATGACTTTTCAGAATATAAGAAAAACACGCTGCATCGTCGTATCAATCGTCGCCTTGCAGTCCATAAGATGAAGGGCATTAACGAATACATTGCTTACGCTGAAGAGAATCCTTCAGATTTAGAGGGCTTAGCCAAAGACATGCTGATTTCGGTAACCAGCTTCTTTCGGGACCAACAGGCATTTGATGCTCTCAGAAAAATTATTCCCGATCTCGTCAAAGACAAACATGACAATGAACCTGTGAGAGTATGGGTTCCGGGATGTGCCACTGGAGAGGAGGCATACTCATTGGCAATCTTGTTTGCCGAATATTATGGTGAGGCCTTCGGTAACATCGACCTTCAGTTTTATGCAACGGATATAGATGTTGATGTGGTATCCCAGGCCCGAAAAGGGATTTATCCCGCCGCAACCCTGGAGAGTGTAGACAAAAAAATTATTGATAAATATTTTATCCAGGATAATGGCCACTACCGGATCGTCAAATCGATACGGGATCAAATTGTCTTCGCCAAGCAGGATATTGTCAGCGATCCTCCTTTTTCTCGCCTCGATCTCATAACATGCCGTAATTTATTGATATATTTTGAAGCAAGCCTCCAGGATCGTATTATAAATATGTTCCATTTTGTTCTCAATGCAAAGGGCGTTCTGTTTTTAGGGAAAAGCGAATCCGTCTCTCGTTGTGCCGATCTTTTCCAGCCAATATCAAAAAAGTGGCGCATATTACAGCGTATTGAGACTGCCAATGCATTTGTCAAAAGTTACCAGGCTACTCCTCCGCTCAGGTATGCATTAAACAATTCATTATCAACACCTCGTAATAAGGTTGGACCATCACCTCAAGAAACCTTAAACAACACCATTACCAATGTATTCGGACCACCTGCCGTTCTGATAAACAGTAAGATGGAGCTGATTTATGCCCGAGGAAATGCGAGCAAATATTTTCAGATTGGAGAAGGAGACATCGGACTCAGCGCACTCGAGCTGGCACGACCCGAAATTCGATCAATCCTGAGGACGTCTATCTATAAGGCCCAACGCGAACATCAAGCGGTTATCAACAGAAAAATCCGCGTTCAACTCCCGGAAAAAGTCGATCTTTATATAAACCTGCACGTTCATCCAATTGATTCTGAGGGTGTTCCGGACGGCTTTTTACTGGTTGCCTTTGAAGAAGAGCCAATCAATGAATCCGATAAACATGATGAGATTATAGATAGGCAAAACTCCCGAGATCAACGAATCGTAGATCTTGAGCATGAACTGGCCGCCGTATATGAGAGATTGCAGACAACCGTTGAAGAACTTGAGACATCTAACGAGGAGTTGCAATCGTTAAATGAGGAATTGCAGTCAGCAAATGAAGAACTGCAATCCACCAATGAGGAAATGGAAACCAGTAATGAGGAACTGCAGGCCTCAAATGAAGAGCTGAGCACCCTCAACGATGAACTTCAAGCAAGAAGTGCAGAGCTTGCAAGAGCCAACTCCGATCTTGAAAACGTCTTCAAGCGACTGATAATCCCTCTTATCGTTATTGATAAAGAGATGAAAATCAGGCTGTTCACGCCTTCTGCCAATACGATATTTAACCTGATGCCCGATGATCAGGGCCAGGTTATTACCAACCTTGGCACCCGTGTCACCATACCAAACTTTCGGCAGCTCCTTGACGATGTTATTCAAAACGGCACAGCGACAAGTCATACGCTCACCAGTGAAACCAAAACGTATGAATTCAAAATCTTCCCGTATTTTGAAGAGGATAAAACCATTAGCGGAGCATTGCTGACTTTCTATGATATGACAAGCACCTATCAACGAAAACAAGAATTTGAGGCGCTTGCTGAAAATGCTCCCGACATAGTTGTCCGTTTCGACCTGAGGCTCCGCCACCTCTATCTGAACAAAGCAATAGAAAAATACACCGGCAGGAAAAGAGAGGAATTTATAGGCAAAACCAATCGCGAACTGGGAATGCCTGAGGATATGTGTCAATTGTGGGACGAAGAATTCCTCAAACCTGTTTCCACTCTGAAAGACAATTCTTTCGAGTTTGAGTTTCCATCGGTTACTGGTGTAACACACTTTCACAGTCGGGTTGTCCCCGAGTTTTCTTCCGATGGAAGGGTCGCCTCACTTTTGCTGGTAACACGTGATATCACCAGTGAAAAAAAATATCTGCAGGAACTTACTGATACACTTGGGAGTATCAGTGACGGATTTTTTTCCCTCGATTCCAACCTTTGTGTCACGTACTTTAATGAGGCAGCGGGGAAACTTTTAGGTAAGAACCCCGAGGAGGTCCACGGTAAGAAACTTTTTGATGTATTTCCAGAAGCAAAAGGCTCAATCTTCGAAGAACAATATCGTTTAGCCCTGGAATTGAAACAAGGTGTTGTTTTTGAGACCTTTTTTGAACCACACAAGAATTGGTATTCAGTTCGGGTTTTTCCAAAAGAGAACGGTATATCGGTGTACTTCCAGGTAACCACCGCCCAGAAAGAGGCTCAAAAAGAACTCGAGCATCAGAAAGAAATACTGCAGGCAATCATAGATAATTCACCCGTAATGATAACGATGTTTGATCAGAAGGTTAATGTACTCCTTGTCAACCGTGCCTTTGAGGAAAAAAGTGGATGGGCGCAAAATGAGATAAATTCAATTGATATCATGGAAAGATGCTACCCCGATCCAGTATTGCGTGCAGAGGTTTTGCACTATATGCAGAAGGCCTCAATCGAGTGGAAAGAAATTGAAATGACCACCAAAAATGGAGAAACCCTTGATACCATGTGGTCAAATGTCAGGCTGGATGACAAGACAATGATTGGAATCGGCCTGGATATCACGGAAAAGAAAAAAATAGAAGACAGTCTACGTGAAAGTCAGAAAATCGACTCCCTCGGCACTCTGGCAGGAGGAATCGCTCATGATTTCAACAACATTCTCTCAGCCATTATTGGGTATGCAGAAATCGCCAAAGAGGACCTCCCGGAATCGAGCCCTGTTACCACTTCTCTTAAACATATTCTTACATCGGGTAAACGTGCAAGTGAGCTCGTCAAACAAATTTTGACTTTCAGCCGAAGACAGCGGGTTGACAACAAAGAGCTGAACCCCTCCCCAATCATCTCAGAGGCAATTAACTTCATTCGCGCTACTCTTCCAGCAACGGTCGATATAATTGAAGAAATTGACCCAGACTGCGGTTCAATCTCGGCAAATGAGACTAATATACATCAGATAGTAATCAATCTGTGCACGAACGCTGTTCACGCCATGGAGAACGAAAAGGGAAAACTTTTTGTTAAACTTGCTCAAGTTCAAGTTCCTCAGGGAGATCTGAAAGACGCAGGGGCGCAAGCCGGATCTTTTGTTGAATTGCTTGTCGAAGATACAGGTTGCGGCATGGATCAGGATACACTCTCACGGATATTTGAGCCCTATTATACAACGAAAGAGGTTGGAAAAGGGAGTGGTCTCGGGCTCTCCCTGGTCCATGGAATCCTCCAGAGCTGCGGTGGTTTTATTCAGGTTGACAGCACTCCGGGAAAAGGATCTCAATTTCGATTGTGCTTTCCTGTTATTGAAGAGCATCCTATTGCTAACGATGATGAAGAGCAGACTCCTGTCAAGTTGTTAGCACCCGTCAATGAAAGAATTCTTTTTGTTGATGACGAAAAAGCTCTTACGGATATGAATAAGGTAATTCTAGAGCGAAATGGCTACCAGGTTACTGGAACCACCAGCAGCAGAAAAGCCTTTGACCTTTTCAGCACGTCACCTGACGACTATGATCTTATTATTACCGATCAGACTATGCCCAATGTTTCAGGAGCTGAACTGGCAGCCCAGATGTTGGAAATCAGGCCTGACATCCCTATTATCCTCTGTACAGGATTCAGCTCCATCATCACCGAAGAAAAGGCGCTGGAGATGGGAATAAAGAGATTTTTGATGAAACCGGTTGCACGAAAAACTCTACTCACAGCCGTACGTGAGATTCTTGATGAAGGGAAGCTTTGACCTGAGTTAACATCAACAGCAGTTAGGGTATATACGCGGTATACGATTATACTCAACGCTTCGATTAATATTCAGGGTGACAGTAGAGACAAACAGCATCAAAGCCTTTAACATAATACAAAATCAGCCTGACAGTTTCGACTTGGTCATCACCGATCAGACCATGCCAGGTATGACTGGAGATAACCTGGCACGACGTATATTGCAGATACGCCCAGATCTGCAGATCATTCTCTGCACAGGTTTCAGCAATCAGATTTCAGAAGAAAAGGCAAGAATCTATGGAACAAGGGGGGTTGCGATGAAACCCCTGGCTAAGAAGGATCCAGCTGTTCTTATCAGGAACGTGCTGGATGAAGAAAAATGATCAGTATAGCACCTTCATCACTGATAATTTCAGCAACTATCGGGACAAGCCATTAATATTGCCACGTAGAAGGTCTGCATTTTTAGAGTAAGCTTCGTATTAACACTGTTCCTGTATCTAGCAAATCCAACGTTCATCGCATCCTAACAACAAAAACGCAATTTCAGATGAGAGATTTTCCATGACTCTTCGAAATGACGGGCAATTCGAGTAACTGACATTGCCTCTAACGTTCATAAGACCTTGTCTTTGGTAAGGTTAAGTCTGCAGATACTCCATTTCCTGTCAATTCTTTGTGTTTAGCAGTACCTACCCTATGAGGCGTATATCAACTCTCCATTACAAAGTCTCCTTTAAGCTGCGGCAAAAGCAATAGACCCGCAAGTAAAGGTTATCGATCAGTATATACCTGGGTGGCTCAGGATAATTAATAAGATTGATGATCAATTATTTGCGGTAAAAGGTCCCCATGTTATGGATCTGACTATTGCAGTTCTGATGTTTTTTATTTTGTGGCTTCTTTTTTAGTTATTCAGATTTAGCAATACTGTGCGATATCGGCCAAGTCTGATTACTGAAATGTCAATATCACGATAATGATAGGGTAAAAACTTTACAGCAGGCCTCGGCAGTTTTATTGTTTTCCGACAGCAGTTTTTGCCAGCCCCTCCAGGGCGTCGGCTATTTTCTGTAAGTCGCCGGCGATATTATGGCGCTGCGATATATAGTCGACGCTGTTGTAGGCGATGAATACCTGTCCTTCTCCTTCCTCCCAGACCAGCATTTTCTGGGGAAGATCTATGGCGATCGTTCTCTGCTCCTGCATGAGTGGTGTGCCGAGTTTAGGGTTGCCGAACACCACCACCGTGGTAGGCGGCAGCTCCATTCCTGCATTTTTGGCATTGGCGCTGTGATCGATAACGGCAAACAATCTCAGTCCCCGGTCCTTTATAGCCTGTTGCAGGGTAGCAACAGTCTCTTCCATTGTCTGGTCGCTTTTCTGGGTAATCAGACCTGAAGCCTTGTCAGCCTCGGCCCCTGTCGCCGGCAAAGTGCATATCAAGAGGGAGAAAAAAGTGGTATACATGAGTAAATGTCGAAATAAAACCATAGGGATATCCTCCTGTGTCATCAGAATTTAATATATGAGAAATCCAGTTCCTGCAGGTCCACGATCCGGGAATATGCATCCACAACTATGGTCACTTCGGGAAGAATGTCTTTTGCCCTCCAGCCGTTGTGCTTCATTGTCTGCGAGCACAGATCCAACGAGATGCCTGCTTCCGTAAGTTCCCGGATGATTCCGGTGTTGGGATTGCCCCGCCCGTTTTTTTTCTCCTTGTTATAGGCATCGTCTGTGAGCAGGAAATATCCGGCATCACCGTGTACCACGCCATGAAGGTCGAGCTGGTCCGGATCGATTCCCATCTTTTTATAGAGGCCGATCACCGCCTTGATATTGTACAGGCCGGATCCCACCCCCTGCTCCCATTCGTCTTTGGTGATTTCATATACCGCTTTGATATCCTGGCGATTGCTGACGGGGACGGGCTCTTCTCCGGAAGCTGCAGGAGTCACAAAAAATACACCGAAAAGAAACAGACAGATCAGGGTCATCAGTGATGATCTCATCATATTCTCCTTTTATCAAGATGGAATGTAGGCATACCCATGGAGCTGCAGAGTTGTGACGATAACCAGATAAGATAGGGCTATGTTGAAATCGCCAACAACCCATTCCCGGTCATAATTCCAGTCCTCAAGGTTCAAACCGCAGACATAAAGAGCGACCCCTGCCTGCCGCAGCTTTTCGATGACCGGCAGGTTTGGATTGTCACTGGCGAACCGTTTATTATAAAACTCATTCTTCAGGACCAGCGGAAGCGCCTTGTCATGGACGATAAGAGCTATATTCATTTTTTCCGGGGGGATGCCTCCAACAGCCAGTGTGTTGATGTAGCGGACAACCTTTTCAAGTCCGGGGTTGATCGCCTCCTCATCATTACGCAGCGCGTCTTTGGCAACATCGAAGAGAACCCGGTACCTGAGTTGAGCGTCAGGCTGGAAAGAAACGTTCGGCAGCCGTTTGACCGGACCAATTTCCTTTATCACCGGATAGACCCACTCTCCGTTTTTCGCCCCAGAGACAGGTGCGGTAAAAAAGATGAGCAGAATAATGACAATCCTGAACAAAAGTATCATCGACAATCCTCCGTTATCTTCAGCTATTGTGGGAGATCATGAATCCTGCGGCCGACCCAGCCGTCAAATGTCTTTGACGTTTTATATTTCTCCCATTTTCCGTCCTGGGCTGCGGATGCTGTTCGCGCCAGCAGATTTTCCTGTTCTTTTATGCTCATAGGTTTGAACCGGCGGGCGTAGTCTATATTCTGCTGCAGAAGATCCATGGATTCCATTCCGGAAACAACCGTGCTGACGGGCTGGCTCCAGGCAAAGTTCAGTGCTTCCTCTGCCGTGATGGCTCCAGATTTGAGAAGCCAGGGTGATCCCATGCTCTTCATTCCCAGGGGCGCGATATTGCGCTCTGTCAAAACGGGCATCACCTGTTTGATAAAGCTGCGGTAGTGGGGGTCGAAGGCATTGACAGGCATCTGCACCGTGTCCCAGGAATAGTCACGGGAAAGCATATCGAGATGGATTGCGGGATCTTTATGACCGGTGAAGCCGACGAATCGTGCTTTTCCCTGCTGCCGGGCATATTCAAGGGCTTCAATGGCACCGTCCGGGGCAAAAATCCGCTCCGGGTCATCTGCATAGATAACTTCATGCAGCTGCAGAAGGTCGACGTATTCCACATCCAGCCGACTCAGGCTTTCTTCGAGCTGGGCTTGGGCTTCTTTTCGATTTCGGCCATGGATTTTGGTCATGACGAAGGCTTTGTCGCGATAGCCGTCCTTGAGGGCGGTCCCTACGATTTTCTCGGAGCGGCCGTGATGATACTCCCAGGCATTGTCTATGAAGGTGACACCGTTGTCGATGGCGTACCGTACCATTTTGACCGCCTCGCCGTCCTCTGGTATCCGTCCGATATGATGTCCTCCCAGACATAAGATGGATACCTTCACCCCGGTGTCCCCCAAAGGACGAAGGGGAATGCCCCCGGAATTACTGATAAGGGTGCCTTCAGGTTCACCGGCCAGTGCTGCTGGAACTTCAGGTATCCCGACCAAGCATACTCCGGCCAGTCCTGCCTTGATGAATTCGCGCCTGTTGAAGGAAAAATCTGCCATGATATTCTCCTTTTTTGGGGTTATTGATCATCATCGGATATGTCTCTATATCCTGCTGGAATGTCAAAATTATGCACTTGCCTGCTTTGCTTTCATGGCGAAATTATCTGCGCAAGCGGCATAAATCCATATTCTTGATAGATAACCGCTGCTTTTTCACCACTCAGGAAGCGGAGAAAATCGTCTGCCGCTTCAGGATGGGGGGCTTCCTTGAGTATCGCGGCGGCCGTTGTCGAGACGACGTTTTCTTCGTCGGGTATCTCCACCATGCCGATAGGATTACCGATGTTCTGTTGGAAAACTGCTTCGGTATACCAGACGGGACCTGCATCTGATTTCCTCTCCATGATGCGCATCGGTGTCTGCCGGTGATGGATCCGGGTGATAATAGTTGTTCCCCCGCTCCGCCTTGCTCTCCATTATTGTCTTTACCAGATCTTCTCCGTCTGCCTTTCTGAATGCCTCCATGGCCTTTTCGGCAAAACCTTACTGCCTGCTTTTCGCAATCAAATATATTTTCGCCTGATGGTGTGTGATAGAAAAATTTGTCCGTCTGGTCATACCCTTTTACCTTAGGAGGCAGGTCGATAAGCCCCATTTCAAAGATAGTCACTTGCAGATACTTTGCAAAGGTTCAAAGGGAAATTGAGAAGCAGACCAGAAGAACTTCTTTCTCATAAACCTGTATAGTATTACCGTCAATTCAGCGCCGGTCCATTCGACCAGCTTAATCTCAAGGCAAGGAATCAGAGTACTGCTTGCTGTTTCCGGATGTTGTGTTTTCCATTCTGCATACAGGCAATGAGGAGTAAGTCATCCGGTGTAAGCTCTCGAACTTAAAAAATGGGGCCCAGGTCGCTCAGCCGCGTCTCATGTAACACTTCATCGAGAACCACAGTCATCACGAGATGGTGACTATGCCTTTTTCAGCTGCTTAGGTGCCTATCCATTCGGGCTTACGCTTCTCAATAAATGCTTTAATCCCTTCATCAGCATCATTTGTCATCATGTTTTGACACATTACCGCACCTGCATAATCATAAGCCTCGGAGATTCCGGATTCAAGCTGTTTATAAAAAGCTCGTTTGCCCATTGACACGGTCACAGTCGATTTGGAAGCGATTTTAAGTGCAAGCTCTTCAACAACCCTGTCAAGGTCATTTTCTTTGACGACCTTATTGATCAATCCGATATTTAAGGCATGTTCTGATGCAAATATATCGCCGGTAAGCAGCATCTCCATTGCATTTTTCCTGCTCACGTTACGGCTAAGGGCTACCATAGGGGTAGAGCAGAAAAGACCAATATTAACACCAGGTGTCGCAAATCTTGCTTTTTCCGAGGCAACTGCCAGATCGCATGTTGCAACAAGCTGGCATCCTGCAGCTGTTGCTATTGAATGCACTTTTGCAATAACCGGCTGGTTTAACATTAAAAATTTCAACATCATTTGAGAGCATTCATTAAACAAGGCTTCAATATAATTTTCATTCCTGTTGTCGCGAATTTCTTTCAGATCATGTCCGGCACAAAAACCAGGACCGTTTGCGGCAAGAACAACGACATGTATATCTTTATCCTCATTAACTTTATCCAGTATTGCGGAAACAGTGGCAATCATTGGTCTTGATAAAGCATTGTATTGTTTCGGACGATTTAAAGTTATAGTAGCTATATGATCTTTTACAGATAACAGTGACAGATCGTTTTCTTCAAAAGTCGTATTATGCTGCATAATCATTGCTCCTTTTTTAAATTATTTATATCGACACTTTCTTGATTGGCAACAAGACCATCAAGCCCGTCTTGATTTTCTGTGCGTATGCGTAACAAACCTATTTTTTCTTTCAATAATTCTGAAGTCAACAAGCGTGTGGCAGAATGGACAATTGGATTTGGCGTTGATACAGGAAACTATTTCAAATTACTGTTTGATGTGATGGGCAGCAGGATGGTGAAAATAGAGCCTTTCCCTGGCTGGCTCTCCACCCGGATTTCACCTTGATGGTTCTCGATAATTTCCTTGCTGATCGACAATCCAAGTCCCGTTCCCTCTTCTTTGGCTTTAGTTGTGTAGAATGGCCTGAAAATTTCATCCATTTTTTCAGGCGCAAAACCTACACCAGTGTCCTTAATTGCTACCGCAACTGACTGGTCTCCATGACATGTGCTTACTGTAATCACTCCGCCTTTTGAACAGGCGTCCTTGGCATTGTTCAAAAGATTGAGGAAGACTTGTTTGATTTGATCGGGTACTACGTCGACTAGAGGAAACCCTTCCGCATAGTTAATTTCTGTTTCAATCTTTTTACGCTTAAAATCACTCCTATATAACAGCAGCAGAGAATCAAGAGCTGCGTGTAGATCCATTTCCTTTTGCTCGCCCGCTGATGGCTGGTTGAAGTCACGGAGACCTTTAATTAATTTTCCCATTCGTTCATTTTCGCCGATAGCAAGGTCGAGCAGCACCTTATCCTCTTCGTCCAATATGGCTCTGCGCTTCAAACCCTTCAGGATGGTTCTGGTGCCTTGCAAAGGATTATTGAACTCATGGGCAATGGAAGCGGATAATTGACCGATTGCTGATAATTTTAGTGCATGCAGATACTGTGCTTGGGCTTTTTGCAGTTCATGGCTACGTTTCTCTACTCTTTGTTCCAGTTCATTGTTCAAGGTTTGCAACTGTTCCTTGGTTATGCGTAAATTTTCTGTGGAAATCTTCCGTTCTGTTATGTCGCGTTCCGCTACAGCTACAGCTTCAATTTTTTCTTCATCATCCAGAACTGGCGTACAAACATATTCGTAGTATCTTTTTTCTCCAGGATCAAAAGTATACTCCATTTCACCATTGTGGCTTTCTGCAGTCTCTATAACCTTTTTCACTGTATCATGTACTTCAGCAGTTGCAGTAAGCTCAGAATGTGATTTACCAACCAACTCATTTAAAGGAAGATTGAGAAATTTGAGCATCGGTTTGTTTGCATAGATAAACTTACCATGCAGGTCAAGGACATAATTGTGATCTGGCGTGGATGATAGAACTGTATCCAATTGCCGGGTTTGCATTTCATGCTCGATATGAAAGCTTTCGACGGATTCAGAAACCTGTTCATCCAAAGCTTCATTAAAACGAATCAAATCGTAGCTATTAGGTGACGCAGAGGGATTGTGTTTATTCCACAAGCGGATAACAGTTGCGCGCAAAAACCGATATTCGGCAACTACTTCTGTAATTATAAAACCGATAACAAAACGATCCATACCATGCTTATCAGCGGCACTCATTATTAAAGGATTCGGTTTATGGCCTTTTGATTTTATAGTTTGCTCATTTTTACTTTGCGGCGTTTCAATATCATCTGCAACATATTTGAGCAACCGTTCGGCATGATCGCGTAGTGTTTTCTTATCCAGATCTGGTTGAATTGAGTGAGCAAACAGATCCCACTCCTGAAGAATGGCTTCAAGATTGTTCCTAATGAATACCGAGAGTTTCATAAATTCATCTACACTTAATTTTGATCTGACCTCGTTGACCCTTGGATATGAGAGTTTCTGAAGCTTTTGGAGATAAAGCCCCCCCTGTATCAGAATAGACGATTGTTTATGTTAGACAAAATAATACATCTTGTCTCTAAAAGACGTTTTTTCCCTCTCAAAGAAATGATCAGGTTGGAACTGGCTGTCGTAATCAGACTGAGGTGATTGACACCACCTGGCCCGGAGCCCACATGATGATGCAGATGATAGAAACCTTCGCGGGTGTTGGAAAATACGATGTGCGTGAACGGACACACAATGGTTTTGATGCCCGGGCACGCAAGCAAGGTAGCTTAACCGGGGTTCACCGTCCTGCGAATGGCTGTCTTAAATGAGCTAACAGCCTGGCGCACAACAGGATTTGTTGTTTCTAGTGAGCACGCCGAGGACACGGAGAACGGAGCGAGGGCACGACAAACAGATTTTGTTACGTATAGTCCATGATAAGATTATCCCGATCAAGTCATGCCCGCTAATTTATTTGCACTTCAGCTCTTTGCTGGCTTGGTTTTGTTCATTCCGGATGAGCTTTTTCATATAGCTCTTGTTTCCAGCAGGTATTTCACAAAACTTCGTTTAGCATTCTGGTAATCGATGGGGCTGTAATGATCTACGTTTTCTTTTGTGTCGAATAACTTATGATAGTAATCTACTAAGTTCTGCAGTCCATTTTCACTCTTCAAGACCCTGTCGTTTACTTGGGTCTTTGCGGGTTTTTCCGCATGTCTCTGCATTGAAACCTCCCTGATTATTCTTGTTTTGGAGTTTAGGATTCTTTTGAATAACTCATCTTTTTGAACGTGATCTCCCACCACCCCCTCCTCTTCATCGCTGATTAAATATCTGATTTTGAGGTGAGAACCAGCAATAAATCATATCCAATAATTATTGCCGCATCTTAACTAATTGTGTTGTTTTGCAAAGGTCACAAAATTAGGCACAAAATGGTGAGGTAAAATAATCATTCCAGGCAGTGAGAAAGATTTTGATGAAGATTCTGGTTGTAATCATTCATACTTGTTCGTGAACCTTCTGATATTGGCAGTGCTAATCTTCAATCACACAATCACTCTAAAGGTTTCTTCCCCTGCTGTGACAGCGCAGTTAACGATATTAAAAGTGTAGTGATCTGCTGAGCAGTAAGATACGGTTGACATACCACTTCGTAGTATTAATTTTTCCAGAGAATAACCAGGCTCAATCTAAAAGTTTTGCCAAACTCGCCCATAAATGGGCTAATTGGGATCGGTACTTTCGTCAAAGGAAAATGAATGTATCTACCGCAAGTTCATGTTAAGGAGTTTTATCATGCTGTTAAACAAGGACAATCATCCAGGTACTGAAGCATATAAACGTAATCCAGCTATTCTTCATCGTGAAGATTGGGCATCACATGAGCAGTTATGGAAAGGTTATTTTCAAGGTAAAGACATAGGTACTGGAGTCACAGTACTATTTTACGTGACAGACAACGTCGGTGAGGGGCCACGTTGGCATGTTCATCCTTACGATGAGATTTTCATCGTTCGCTTAGGAAAGGCATTATTCACGATAGGGGATAAAAAAATTGAGGCTAAAGCTGGTGATATTTTGCTTGGCCCAGCAGAAATTCCACATAAGTACCACAACATTGGGCCTGGAATGTTAGAGACCACCGATATTCATCTTTCCGATCGCTGGATTCAGACCAATCTGGATGATCCAGAATTATCCGAAAATTTAGGAGAAGATACTTATTGATATTCCTGAAGCTGATCAACCTACATCAGTATTGATACTCACCTTATATTGACATTTCCACCGTTCCTGTTCGTATGCACTAATCATCAAATTTTGTTCTCTCCAGATACCTGCGAAGCAGTGATCAGGAAAAAGCTCAACCGTGAGTTATGTTCATAAGCCGAGGCTTGGCAAGACAAATCTATATCTGCAAAGCGCGGATCACAGTTTTGATGCATTGGATTGGATGGATCTTGGTTGGAAAGGACCTTTCTAGGAAACCCGGAGAAGCGATGGCTTATCAACCACCCCGCAAATTAAATTCGCCTTCCTCCTGAATGATAATATCACGTAAATACCCACGTGGATCCAACTTCGCCTTAAAACCATATTTGAAGGATTCTCTAGGATCATTCATGAGAGAACTGAGAAGTCTGATACCGCTAAGCAGATCGACACCGGCTTCAAGGTAGATATCAGCTTCACCGTAGGGTTCGACAGTCGGGAGATTGTTGGAAACTCCTGACAGGACTTTATACCCTTCGATATCGACAGTATAGTAAATACCAAAAAAATTGAGGGGTTCGCGGTTGGGATTTATAATGTGGAGTCCAATTTCAAACCTTGGACCGATACCTTGTTGTGGCAGCATCTTGAATGTCTGCACGCTGACATCCGGTGGATTCAGGCTGGATCGCATCATTCCGGCACAACCGCCTAAAAAAGAGAAAGACCAGATCACCAAGAGCAAACCGAAAAAATTATACATTACTTTTTCCTCTCTATTTCATTCAAACAATCCTTCAGGCCTTAAATCCACCATTCAACTGCCAATTCGCTCCAAGGCGGCAAGGCCTGCAAGCTGGCGTTCCTGATGCGGTACGATGAATACTTACTTTATGGCCGCCCGCAGATCTTCAATGGACGGGTGGTCGCCAGCCGCAGAGCTTTTGAAAAGGTAGGTGATCTTGCCCTCAGGCACGACAACCACTGCACCACCAAGCTGCAGCGCATGCCCCTGTAGTGAACCAGGCATGAAGCCTGACCTAAGAGCTGAAAAACCCTGAATAAAGGATTTAATCCCGACAACGTCGGCAAGACCTTTTTTAAACTCCAAAATTTTATATGTCTCCAGGGATGGATCAGTGAGTAATACCCCCGGGTAGCCTGTCACCTTCCTGAATTTTATGAGATCATAGCTCCCGCCGTTACCAACAACAACAAGCTGCGCTCCGTGTTGTGAAAAATCATCCAAATACCCAGCTAGTTCAGCAACCTGCTGACGGCAGATTACTCAGCCAAAATGACGAACAAAGACCAAAACTGCAGTCTGCTTCTGCCATAGAGAGGACAGTTTGACGGCCTCCTCTCTATCATTATAGACGGCAAGGGAACCAAGCTTTTCAACAGAAATCTGATTCTGAACCATCGCACACTCCTCATGTATCCACATATTATCTGTTTAAACGGTTAAAAACAGCTCTCGGAGAGCTGTAGCTAAAAGTCTTGTTGTTAGATACTTACAATAGTAAACATTTTTACGGAGAAGGATACACTGCAGCGCTTCAGAGGGAGGATCCAAAAAGGATGATGTGAATCTTTTTTAATTTACCTTTTTCCTGTTCAAGTAAGAAAGAATTGAAACCATTTAAATTGGGCGGATACAGAGACTGCTTTACATCTGAACAAGATGTGAATGCCTGCCGATTCAGGTTATGGGCAGGCCGTCCGACCAGGGAAAAAATCCATGCATGACCAGCTGTTAATACATACAGTGAGATAATGCTAAACAGTTACCCTTTTGGAGGGAAATGCTATGGATTATGAAAAAACTGATTGGAAGAATACGTTACGTCAGGCTAAAATTTATTTTGCCTCGGGGCAATTAGAGAAAAGTATCGAATATTTCTCACTTGCCGCAGAAGAAGGTCATGAATTGCCACTCATATGGATGAGCAGAGGCGCCGCTTATATCGCGCTGGGTGATTACGCTGCAGCCAAGGACGATTTGACGCTGGTCCTGAACTTGGATCCCAAAAACGAGAGAGCTTGCTTTTTTCGCGGAGTGGCAGTGTTTGCCTTGGGGGAGTATGAAAAAAGTATTGAAGATTTAACCCAATCGTTGATCAAAAACAACAACAGGGGAATAGCGCATCTCATACGGGGAATGGCCTATGCAGAACTTGGCCAGGACTCTGATGCAGAGTTGGATATAAATAGCGCATCCGCCTTTTCCAGCGCCGAATTTTCAAGCTTTAACAAGGTATTTGGCGACCTGCCGGACGCCTTTCAAAATTCCAAAGCGCTGCTCAGCAGAGAAAATGCCCCCTGGGAAAACCTGTTAAGTCGAGAGTCGAGAGACATGTTGCTTGGGGAGGTAGAATAATTGTGCTGCTCTGATATTTATCACGGCATCGCCTGACATCTATATAGATTTGTGAATCATTCATTGGAGAAATATCATGTCCAATATCATAAAAGACCTGGCCGCAATACTTTTTTCAGCAGGTGAAGAACTTGAGAAAAAGGCCGGGGAATACAAAGAGACCAGAGAAGCAAGACAAGAAAAGTTCGAGCAAAAGTTGCGGGAACAGCAAGAAGAATTCGAGGAAAAGTATCAGTGCAATAGTGATTTCATGAAAGAAAAAATTGTAGAAACAGCTGGAAAATTCGGTCTGGCGACTAAGGATGACATTGAGGAGCTGAAAAATATGATCAGAGATCTCAACGACAAAATGGACAAGAATAGTCGTTAGGTTGATGGATTATCGCCGCAGATTGATAAGGACTACTCTTGTTTTCTTTAAGGTTTTCCTGACTTTTAGAAAAGAACTGAAGTTGTTGCGAAGGGTTGGGTACAAAAAAACTCAGGAGCTCATGGAGGCGGCTCACCGTAAACGTGCGATCGAGCTTTATGACATCGCTATTGACTACGGTGGGGTGTTTATCAAACTCTGTCAGTTTTTATCCGCCCGCCGGGACATCTTTCCAGAACCATATATCAACATACTCTCTCCTTTACAGGACGAAGTACCTTCAATTACTTTCGATGAGCTGAAACCTGTTTTGCGCAATACCTACAATGATTACAGCACAGTTTTTCGATCAATTGATAAGACACCGCTCGCTTCAGCTTCTCTTGGCCAGACCCATCGCGCAGAGCTCAACGATGGTACTCCGGTTGTACTCAAGATCCTTAAACCAGGCGTAAAACACACCATAGACAGGGATTTCGCTATCCTTTTTTATGTCTTCAGTTTCCTATCCCGGTTTAGAGCGGTTCGGGAGAAAGTAGATCTGCTCCAACTTTTAGGTGAGTTTGTACGGGTAACTGGTGATGAGCTTAATTTCCTTCGCGAAATCTATATACTGAACATACTCAAAAAAGAATTACAGAAGTTTTCTTTTCTTCATATCCCTAAAGTCTATGAGGAACTCAGTAGCCGGGATATTATTGTGATGGAGTACTGCAGCGGCGACAATATTTCGGAGGTTGCCGAGTGGAAACATCGCAACAATGATCCTGCGATTATTGCACAGCGCCTTGTTGACATATATATGGCGCAGTTCCTTGAGGCTGGATGGATACATTTTGATCCTCACCCCGGGAACATCCTGGTAACTTCTGACAACAATTTTGTTTTGCTCGATTTTGGTATGGCAGGCCAAATAGCCGATCAAACCAGCATAGGAATCAGGCGAGGCCTACGTGCGATAGTGCGTAAAGATTATATGGACTTGCTTGATATTTTCGATGAGCTTGGATTTATCAGGAAAAACTATAACCGTTACAAGTTGATTCCCGTGATGGAGTACTTCTTTGGCGAAGTATTTACCACGCTCAAACTGGAGAGAGAGGCGCTTCAGTCGGTGGACCTCAGCCCTGTAATTGATGATATGGTTGAGTTGATTTATCGACAACCAATTACCTTGCCCGTCGAATGGGCATTTCTCGGTAGGGCAATAGGGACTCTCAGCGGTATAATTTCTACGCTTAATCCTGAATTCAAAGTATCAAATGCCTTTGAACCCTACTTAAAACAGATAGTTTCTTCAAGCATCACCGAAATAGTTGAAAGCTCCAAAGCTTATGCGAAAAACTACGGCATGCGTCTTGTCAACCTGCCCCTTCGGCTCTCCAATGTCGTGGAAAAAGTGGAACGTGGTGAGCTTCGTTTCAAAATCGAACTTGATGAGGTTGATGAAAGAATTGCCGATTTGAAGTCGACGTTTCTCTTTACCTCATACACTATTTGCTCGATTATTTGTATCGGTGGTGCGTCCATTGCCTATAGTCTTGAGCTTGGTAATCCCGCTTTTTTCCTATCGCTATTGGGCTTATCAAGCTTTATCTATGGGGTCATAATCAGGAAAAGCCGGAAAAAAGATTTTATCAGAACTCAGCTGTTGGGAGTTTCTGATAAATGATATATTGCCACCGATATGCAGGATATCTGACACTTTTGTTGCATATCTGCCTGTATCACCAGGGATAAGGACAAATTATGGAGGTTTGCTGTTTCCAAAGCCTAAAAACAAACAAGCGAATTGAGACGAAAGATTATCTTTGGATATTTATAATCTGCAATTGCTCTACCACGTCATGGATGATTAAATCCCGGCGTCTTGATACCTTTTTCTGCAAAGGATCTGAGCAGCTTGTCGATTTGCTCTTTATTGCAATCATCTATAGAATAGACATTATGGGTCCCGTCCAGAAATTGTAATACAAAACGGTTGCTCTTTTCAAGATATGCGCTGTGGATGTAGTCTTTATCAAGCCACGGCTTCATCTCCTCCATGAAATCGAGCATGGTACATGTTTTCATTGCTCACTCCTCGTCTAACTATTTTTTACTTTTACCTTTACTTCTATTTTACAGACACCGTGCAAACAGCACCATTCGCTTTAACGCTGGAGTAGTACAATTAGCGCAACAGACTGAAGTTTGAAAAGTGACTTACACGAAAGTGTGTTCTTAGCTCTCACACTCAAAACAGGTCTGTAATGAATTAATAAAACAAACACTACCAGCAACTTATTCAGGAATTAATGATACCAAATTTCCGCATATTGTAAAAGCCGGTATGTCGTTTCACTGCTGCCTCACGGTTCCTTCTTCTTACTAGCTTCATCCATTGCCGCTAAACCGGCTGCCGCACCAGCCTCGACATACTTCTTCTGGTCTGCCTTTGGCATGTCGGTGTATTCAGGCAACTCAACTATAACCTTACGATGGGCATAATGGATGCCTTTGGCCATCAGAGCTTCGGTTATTCTTCTATATGCTTCACGCCGAATGAGAAAATGGGCACCGGGTTTCGCTGTAAATTTTACTCGAATGATCATGACCGAATTGGCAATTTCACGGACACCCTGAGATTTAATAGGGTGGATAAAATCCTTTTTAAACTCCTCTTCCTCCAACATCTCCTGCCCGACTTTCTTGATTATTTTCCTGACTTGATCGATATTCGTGGTATAGGAAAATTCAAGACTGAATTTAACCACAATGCCGCCGCGCATGAAGTTGGTGATGGAACCCAAATCACTGTAGGGGACTATCTGCAGCATACCACGGTGGTGCCGCAGCATGACATTGCGAAGGGTGATCTTTTCAACTGCACCGGATAGGCCACCTGCCTCAACATATTCTCCAACCCGGAAAGCATCGTCCAGAAGATAAAAGAAGCCTGACAATACATCGCTGACAAGTTTCTGGGCACCGAACCCTACAGCAAGTCCGATTACCCCCGCACCGGCAAGAAGTGGACCTATATTTACTCCGAATGCTGAGAGAATGATCATGGATACCATCACGGTAAGGACCGTTCCAATAAATTTTCGTGCCATGGGGAGCAGTGTATAGCTGCGGCCTCTCTGAGCCCCGCCTCCCCATTCAGATTCTTCAGAGTCATTGGTTTCCGATGCTTCGGGAGTCATCTCTTTTATTTTTCTTTCAATGTATGCAGAGATTATCCGCCAGAAAAGCAAGGCGAGTGCCAGGGTAACTAATGACTCGAAGATAGCCAGGGTCAAGGCTGTGGCATAAGGAAGGTTGAAATCCCAAAGGGTAAGGACCCAAACCGTTATGGCAATAAGGATGGCAGTCCTGACAACCATGGAGCCACGGGATATCAACAGCTGCTCTTTTTCAGAGTGACGAAGAGAGATCGAATCCGGCTGGCCTGACTCCATCACGTCTTCTTCAGTATTGTGTATTTGCAGCGCACTCACAGTTGTCCGCACAAACCATTGACCTATACGGTCGAACACGAGGAAAAGAGGTACTGCCAACATGCTCAGCAGCAAAGCACCCTTTTCTTGTCCCGTTCCTGAAATCTGAAGATAGAGAAAGTTGACCCATACTACAAAAAGGTAGAGAAAGGCCGGGAGATACCAGATTGGGGCTAATTGACATGCCAACCAGCTTCTTTTTCCATCCGCGCCTTGAGAAGAAAGAATATGGTTTGTGACGACAAAGCGATAGTGCGTGATAAAATATGCTATCAATAAAAGAAATAATGAGCCTAGAATAATGGTCAACAGAATCAAGGAATCATCAGCTAGTCCCAACTCTTTAAGTAGAGCGAGGACACAATATGCTATGGCCACATAGCAAAACAGTATTTGAATGTTCCTTTTGAGATTCAGGGCAGCAGTATCGTTTACGTTGATTAACCGCAAGTACGACTGACGCGGGGCGCAGATAATGGTGGAAATAATCGAGACAAGGCGGCAAAATAAAATGACAAAGAAAATCGCCATAAAGAGCAGGCAATACGGCGGTGAAGAGCCGGGAGGAGACAAGAGAAAGGCAAGAAGCGAAAAAACACCAAAGATTATCAAGGATATCAAAGATGGCAGCGCATACAAAAAACCAGCCAAAAATCGCCCCCATCCTCCGAGTTCCGGTACAGCCTGGTCCCTCATTTTCCGGTGGAAATTGATTGTTGCAGCTTTGTAGATACTTTCAGCAGCAAAACCGACAAGAAAGACAAAAAGTATAATAGTAAAATTTATCCAAGTGGAGAAGCCACTGCCATGTTCGCTGAATATGCGTAGAGTGTTGGCCAGGTCCGAGGGTATTTGAGAAAAATGACCAACAATACTTTCCAGTCTGGATTCCATATTTTTTTCATTGCGAATATCTACAAGATGGAGCCAGTTAACAACAAAGGTAGAGAGTCCTTTCTGAGGAGAACGATCAGCTACCTCGATATTCGCCTCTTTTTGCAGGCCGCTTATGAGCAAATTGCGAACTTGCTCATCATTTAGTTTGGCCACACGCAAAGCAATTTGCTCCGGGCTTGCATTTTCAAGGGAAATCTCAGCATCTCCTGCTGTCACAGCTTCAGATTGAGAATCAAGAAATAAAACTATTATAAACAAGAAAAGAACAACACAACGGCTGACAAATTTCCATCTCATGGCGGCACCTGATCCCGATGAAATAATTACCTTTAAGCTAACGAATAAAAATATTCGTGTGAAGAACGAATCACAACTTGTCCCCCGGTTTTACAGGAGGACAAGAATTGTTTAAGAGATCCTGAAAATACAAATGTTCAACCCGAATAGTTACGGCACCCATGCCTTCCGGATACTTCTCTACCTGTTGATCTATAAGATTCCCGGCGTGTACCAGATCGGAGAGGTGTAAGCCCGCTCCTGAAGCGTCATCGTGGTACCCGGCAGAGGCTTTGTGCCGAATCGTTTCGCATCATAGGCAGTCCAGCGCGGAGTCGGGATCTCGAGTACGCGCATGTAGTAGAAGGCCTTAAGTGCCGGATCAAAATCAGGATCTTTCCAGACCGTGATCAACTCCGGTGCTCCGATGGTGTTAGTCCAGGTGGCGTTCGCGATGTCGACGGTACTGCCGACTTCGGTCTTGCAGCGGCCGTCCGCCTCAATAGTCCGACCGCCGGAGACGGCGACATCGTAAATGCGTTCCTGCAGCTGGCCGTTGTTATCAACCCAACCCTTAATAATCTGGATTCGGTCGAGATTGGCGCCGATAGCGTCCTTAAGCGCTGCGGCAATGAACGTCGGTGCTTTGCTCTCCGGCGCCTTGCTTAAATCACCCCCCATCGGTACTCCCTTGGCGTACCCTACGGCTGCCGGCATACGGTTGTTGGCATCCTCCGGTTGGTAGTCCCAACCGCCAAAGAAACGAACAGTCATGCGTGGGCCGGTGGTGGCGTAGGTCTCACGGCGATGCATCGCATCAAAGATTGCCTGACGGGTATTCTCGGCTGCCCATACGGCCGCGAAGCCGGACGCGCCGACCTCCCAGTCCATAATGGTCACACCGGTTTTGGGGTGCTTGAAGAAGGTATTGGTCATACGTTCAGCGCTCGGCTCCTGTGGTGCAGTCTTGCCGAAGAAATTGTCTTCCCCCATGGCGGCAAGAGCGGTGTGTGCATCGCTACTGCCTATCAAACCGAACTTGTATGGGTTAGTGCCTAGTTTCGTTTCCAGCGCAAGGCCATTCTTTAAGGCCTCGCGAGCATATTCGTGCTGAAGCATATCCTTGGTTTTCACAGTGCTGCCATCGAGATTACCTTTATCCCAGATTTCGAAGTTGGCGAACTCGTCATTGGCAGAAAGGTAGGGATGGGCTTCACCGGTCCCCTTGGTCTGCGTCGTTTCGTAAAGACGTTCCCATTTAGCCCGTGTCTCCACGTAGTTCTTGTCGAGATCCTTGCCGAAAGCCTCGATCGTCGGGAACATGGTGCCGTTGCTCAGATTGCCGTTGTGGGCAATGGCGAGTAATTCACTGCCGGACTTCTCTTCGGCGGCCGCCATCCATTTCCAGAGATCCTCGGGGTTGCCGCTGCCGAGCGGCTTGAGCGTCGTATATGGCTCGACCAGGCGAGCGCGGTCGCCATCCTCGCGAAAGATCACGTTGCGGTGCAGGTTGTTGCCCTGCTCGTTGGAGGTCCACTCATAACCGATCAAGGCCGTGAAGCGGCCCGGATCGTTATAGGCTTCGGCTGCGTTGATTGTCTCCTGCCAGGCTGAACGGTAGGCCTTGGTTCCCGGGAGTGGAAATCCATCAGGCATCTTGCCCAGGCCAAAACTCTGGATGATGTTGATGGCGGCCTCGGCTCCCTTTCCCCCTTTAATCTGGTCATACCACCTTTTCCCCTGTTCCGACGCCATAAGCTTTGAGTCACCTCCCATCAGCAGCGGGAAGAAACCCATGCCGTCCGAATGGTCGGCAACAACGAGGAAATCCAGTGGTCGGGAGAGCTTCACCGGCTGGCCAGTGTTGGAGGTGATCTCCTCCCCACGCGCGAATCGATAGGCATCCCGGGGCCCGAGCCTGGCGCCGAAAGCGCCGGCATCCATCGAGTACCCGGTGTGTATGTGGGTGTCGCCGAAGAGGGGACGGGTAGGAAAGTTTCGCCCAGCGTACGGCGAATAAGGCATCTTGGCGGGATAAACTTTTTCAAGGGCTTCCTTGCTGGCCGCACCGGCTACACCGACATCACTTCGCTCGGCGGCCAAAACCGGCAGAGCAAGACCACACATCATCACGGTTGCAAGCAGAGCACTGCGAAATACTGTTTTCTTCATCATCAATCCTCCTCTTCTGATTATTATTTGCGGATTGCTTTTCAGTTTTACTTACTTCCCGGGAGTATTTCCCAGAAATGGTATTTATTGCATCGACCAGCCAAACATCATTAAACCGGTAGCAACGATCCAGCTGCCTGCCACGCGCACAAGTATACGGCCCCATGTCTTACCCAGCCAGACAACCAGAGCCGAAGCCAAAGTGACAAGAACAAAAAGCATACCCATAATTCCGATCAGTCCGACGGTGCCCACGCCCTCCTGCAGGGCAACACCATTCATAAATCCATGAACAATACCAAGAACGATAGCCAGGCCTGCAACCGCAGCTGCAGGCAGACAGAGGTCCGCGGCTACGAGTCCGCCAAGGATAAGAAAGGATAAGGCCGCCAGGGGAAACGATATCGCGTTCTGAACCGCTAAACCTGCCAGGCCACCGACAAACCAGGCACACGGCAGCAGGAACATTGCCTGTCTGCCGCTTGCGGCGCCTCGCAGTCCTGCGTAGAGAGCTAAGGCAAGTACGGGCACAAGATCCTCGGGTGTTAACAGCAGATGTCCAATTCCATCGTAAACAGGCCCCATGCCGGTCGTCACGAGGTGGGCTTCGGCCAGGGATGGGCTGCAGAACAGAGCAAAAACAATAACAAGTCCGATATTTGTCATTATTTTTTTTATAGCAGCTTTCATGCTATAGCTCTCCAGAGAAAAGTCCCCCCCATGACGGCAATTATTGCCCCAGCGCCGCGAAGCGCCAGCTTGCCGGCAGGCCAGCGGTGGATCAGACCGAACGCGATGCCGCTGCCATGGAGTAAGCCTGTAGCAACTACAAACCCCATGCTGTAGAGCATTCCGCTCTGGCCGGCAGGAAGCTCCGTGCCATGAGCATGTCCATGGAAAATCGCAAAAAAACCGACCAGCAGCGCAGCCACAAATATTCTGGGTCGAATTTCACCAACCACCATTGCTCCCAGAAGGACCCCCGATAAGGCAATGCCGATCTCGATTCCCGGAAGGGAGATGCCAAGCATACCCATCATCGCTCCCATCGCCATGACCATTGGAAATGTCACCGGCAGGATCCACAGGGCGGGATTACCGAGTTGAGCACCCCAAATCCCCACCGCAATCATCGCCAGGACATGGTCAAGTCCTGACATTGGATGCATCAGGCCGGTTATAAAGCCTATTGCCTGTCCCCCCTCGATATGAGCATAGACATAAGAAGGAGACAAGAGGATCAAAAGAGCCGGCGGGTAACAAGACTTAAGCCACTTAAAAAATGCAGCGCGTAGAATCATTTCAAACCTCCAAGGAGAATTACCGTCCGCTGAATAGTCCAGTACGCGCCGAGACTGCCGACGATATATCCCGGTAACGACGTTACCCAGCGCGACCAACGAACCTCAAGCACCCTGAACGACCACATCAGCGCCAGGGCAGTGAAGACAAAGATAAGCTGCCCCAGCTCGACGCCTACATTGAAAAAAAGCAGCGCAAGCGGCACCTCCACCTTCGGCATTCCAGTCGTCGAGAGCCCGCTGGCAAAGCCGAATCCGTGGAGCAATCCAAAAACAAAGGCCACGGCCCACGGATAGCGGATTGTCAAACTGGTCTCTCCCCGCCAGGACCGGACTATCTCCGG
>JBARUR010000206.1:0-16188 GCA_049645845.1 Desulforhopalus sp.
AAGGAGTGGCATTGTTTTGATCCTTTTCATTGGGGTGAATGGCTGCTAAATTAATAATCGAGTGCAATGGTTTCCTGAACATATTCTTTGGCATTACTTTGATAGTAGTCAAGGATGTAAACGTTCACCAGCACCCCATATGCGCACGATCAGACCGCCGTGCATAGGCAAACTATAACCCGTCGGCCTGCTTGTGCACCTCTGGAGCACTGGTGAACGTTTACAGGTCAAGAGTTAAATGATCGGTTGCCCCCGGTGAACGATTATGAAAAAGTACAAAAACTAAGCAGATAGATGGCATGAAAATTGATATTGCAAGCCTGAAATACCTTTTTAACCCGCATTTCTCATCAGCTCAGGCGGCGTCAGCTTCAAAGTTTTTGGTAGTGAACCATACTAGGCTATGTTCACTGGCAAAATACTGACGAAGATGGCGCCGCATGAACTGACCTTTGGTGAACATTGTGTTGGTTTAGTGCCTTACTCCAGAAACCCTTTCTTAAAAACAAGATATCTGGAGAATACTTTAAAATTAGAATCTCAAAGTGACCTCCAAGGCACTTATCCCCTACAAAGCATGGGGACTAAAGAGAGTACCCCCCTTGTGGGGTGTAAGAGGAAAATTGAAAAAATGTCAAAGCTCTCGAAAAAACAAATACATTCTGAAAATCAACACAATGTTCATGAGAAATGCGGGCTAAGGAGGTATCAATGCTTATAGACTCCGATGAGGTAATTGCCGATTTTGATCCGCATTTTAAGATTTTTCATGATCTTATGCCCTTCAAAGTTCAGGAAATTCTCCTCATCTCCAGTCCCTATGACGCCTATATCATGGAGGAGGACGGAAGTATAGCAACTCGGCTCATCACTGAATACCACGGTTTAAATTTAAGCAAACCACCCAAGATTACCAGAGTCTCATCCGCTAGCGAAGCGCTCGAACTTATCAGCAGGAAAAAGTTCGAAATGGTTATCACCATGCCTTACCTGGGTGGTATGGATGCTTTTGAACTGGGCAAGGCCATAAAAAAGATCCAGCCCGAACTTCCCGTTATTCTGCTTGGCCACAACCTGAAGTCGACCTTTCCTGATAAGATAGATAGCCAGGGAGTGGACAAGATATTTCTCTGGTGTTGTGAAGCGGATTTGCTGCTCGCAATAATCAAAAATGTGGAAGATCATCGAAATGTCGATATTGATACTCAGCGGGCAATGGTGAGAGTCATAATTTATGTTGAGGATTCGCCATTTTATCGCTCACTTTTTCTTCCTCTTATTTATAGTGAGGTGGTGAGACAGACACAATCGGTACTCGATGAGAGTCTGAATGAGCGGCACCGTCTTCTAAGGATGAGGGCTCGTCCAAGAATTCTCATGGCGACAAATTATGAGGAAGCGCAGCATTTATACCAAACCTACAAACCTTATGTTTTTACTGTCATCTCCGATGCGACTTTCAGAAAAAACGGGAAGGCTGATACGCAGGCGGGGTTTGATTTTCTAAAGTCAATTCGGGATGAAATCAGCGATTTGCCTCTTTTGATGGTTTCCACAGAACAACATAATCGCGCTCAAGCTGAAATGATCCCCGCCGTTTTTATAGATAAAAATTCTTCATTGATTAAAGATGAGCTGCACAATTTTTTCATGAACAATCTTGGTTTTGGCGATTTTATTTTTCGACTGCCGGATCAGACGCCAATAGGGCATGCTGCAAATCTTTTCGAGTTCGAGAAACAACTTAAAGTTATTCCGGAGGAGTCCCTTCGGTATCATTGTAAAAGGAACCATTTTTCCAATTGGGTTATGGCGCGGGCTGAAGTCATTCTAGCCCGTAGGCTTCATAAGGATTATTTTTTAGATATTGATGATCTGGAAGATATTCGAACAGATCTGGTCCATAAGGTGCACTCGCTTCGAAAGTTGCGTCAACAGGGGGTTGTTGTCAAGTTCTCGGCAGAAGATTACGATCCGGATGTTATGGATTTTGTCAAGATAGGTAATGGTTCCATGGGGGGGAAAGGTAAAGGGATAGCGTTCATGTGGGCCTGCCTTCAGGGAGCTTATCGCAAGAACACTGTATTAAATCCACATAGAGTAACCATTCCGAAGACGTGTGTTGTAACAGCTGATGGGTTTGATGCTTTTGTTAGGGAAAACAATCTTCATTATGCTAAATTCCTTCCTGATGACCAGGTAGCCGATATCTTTCTTGAGAAAGTATTACCTGACTGGCTGAGGCAATACCTTCGAGTGTTTTTGCAAAAATCCGACAAACCGCTTTCCGTACGATCTTCGAGTATGCTGGAAGATGGTCAGTTCAGGCCATACGCCGGTCTTTATTCCACATATTTTTTAGCGAATAATCATCCAGACTTTGAGGAACGGCTTGGTCAGCTGGAAAATGCCATTAAGCTTGTTTATGCTTCCACCTGGTTTGAAGGTCCGATCGTCTTTTCCAAGGTAACCGGCCATGGGCGGGAAGACTCAATGGCTGTAATAATTCAGCAGCTGGCGGGGGCTCAATACGGTAATTTTTTTTATCCGGCAGTGTCCGGAGTAACGCAGTCTCATAATTTTTATCCGGTTCTGGATTTGCAAGCAGAAGAAGGTATCAGCCATATTGCGCTCGGGTTTGGGAAAACTGTTGTTGAAGGAGGGAAATCGCTCTGGTTTTCTCCAGCAAAACCCAAAAAAATAGTACAATTTTCAACAGTTGCAAATATGCTGAAATACAGCCAGCGCGAGTTTTGGGCCCTGGATATGAGCCCTGGCAGGAGCTTGCAGCGCGAAACGTCCAACCTGGTGCTCCGATCTGTTCAGGATGCAGAAAATGAATTGCCTGTTACCATGCTGGCTTCAACATACATAGCTGACGAAGACAGGGTAAGAGATGCCTGTCTGCCTGGAGTGAAGATTATGACCTTTGCCCAGCTGCTCAAATACTCAGAATATCCTCTGGCGAAAATACTGTCCGAATTGTTAAAGGCGGGTAAGGCCGGAATGGGTGGAGAAGTGGAGCTCGAATTTGCCGTCCATCTTGATCCTGAAATCGAGAAGTCAATATTTTATTTTCTACAAATAAGACCAATGGTGACCGGTGGTGAAATGGCCGATGTCCAGATCTGCGATCATGAAAGAGAAATTGCTTTTTGTTATATCAGTCAATCTCTGGGGCATGGAAATTTTTCGAACATTGCTGACATCATTTATGTCTATCCCGATTCATTCGATGCAACGAAAACAAGAGAAATAGCTGTGGAAATCGGTGAAATAAATCGTAAATTACTCAAGGATAATAAGCCTTTTTTGCTCATTGGACCCGGCAGATGGGGGTCAGCCGATCCCTGGCTTGGTATTCCCGTCCAATGGAGTGATATCTCCGGGGTTGCAGCAATTATTGAGGTGCAGAATGACAAAATAAGGGCAGATCCATCTCAGGGGACACATTTTTTTCAGAACATCATCTCACTTGGAATTCCTTATCTGACTCTTGATGAAAATGGGGCAAGGAAAGATTCAAAAAACGGTGATTTTCTTGATTGGAACTGGCTTGAAGAACAACCGCTCGAAGAAAAAAGAAATTTTATACGCCATATCCGCCTGGACAAGCCGTTTGTTTTGAAGTGTGACGGCACAAAATCGGAAAGTGTCCTTTTTCAAATGGAAAAACCTTGTAAAATGGTATGTAAAATTCAGGGCAAAGAAGTTTGGAATCAAAGTTCTAGTTTAACAGGAGGATGTTAGTGGATACCATAATCAGCCGAATTGTTGGCAGAGATCCGGATCAATATGAGTTTCATCAGGCTTTGCAGGAAGTGATTGAAAGTGTTAAGCCTGTTCTGGATCGAAATTTTGAATACCGGCAGCAGGCTGTTCTACATAGAATCACAGAACCGGAAAGGGTCATTATGTTTAGGGTCCCCTGGATGGATGATGAGGACCAGGTGCATGTCAACAGAGGGTTCAGGGTGGAAATGAACAGTGCTCTCGGACCATATAAAGGAGGCCTGCGTTTTCATTCATCCGTCAATCTCGGGATAATTAAATTTCTGGCTTTCGAGCAGGTCTTTAAAAATTCTCTGACAACTCTCTCCATTGGAGGGGGAAAGGGAGGTTCGGATTTTGACCCAAAAGGTAAGTCGGACAATGAGGTGATGCGTTTCTGTCAGTCATTTATGTGTGAACTGTATAGGCACATTGGACCGAATACCGATGTGCCTGCCGGAGACATCGGAGTCGGAGCACGAGAGATAGGCTACATGTTCGGCATGTATAAGAAGCTTAAGAATGAATTTACAGGCGTTTTAACCGGAAAGAACCTTGCGTGGGGAGGAAGCCTGATTCGTCCTCAGGCAACGGGCTATGGCGCGGTTTATTTTGCTGCTGAGATGCTCAGGACACGAGGAGCCAGGTTAGAAAATAAAAGCTGTCTTGTGTCCGGATCGGGAAATGTCGCCCAATATACAGCTGAAAAGATACTGGGGCTTGGCGGAAAGGTGCTCACCCTCTCTGATTCATCGGGATACATTTTTGATGAACAGGGGATTGATCTGAAAAAACTGGAATATGTTAAACTTTTGAAAAACATTCAACGAGGAAGAATAAGCGATTATGCTGAGCAATACCCTGAAGCTGTCTATATTCCCGTTGATATTACACTGGGTTTTAATCCTCTGTGGGAACATAAGGCTGCTTGCGCCTTTCCCTGTGCGACTCAAAATGAAATTAATGGTGTCGATGCACTTCACATGGTGAACAACGGTGTACAGCTTGTTTGTGAAGGAGCAAATATGCCGACTACCCCGGAAGCGGTCGAAATTTTTCATGAACATAAATTGTTATATGCTCCTGGAAAGGCGGCTAATGCTGGTGGAGTTGCTGTTTCAGGATTGGAGATGGCACAAAATTCCATGCGGCTCTCCTGGCCTGGTAAAGAAGTTGACGACAGACTGCAGCAGATTATGAAATCAATTCATAAAACCTGCCTGGATGCGGCTGATGAATATGGAACTCCCGGTAACTATGCGGCAGGAGCAAATATTGCCGGCTTCGTAAAAGTAGTCAATGCAATGCTTGATCAGGGATTAGTGTAAATGGTATGGACCGGTCGGACAAAAGACGTTACCTGCATGCAGAACCTGATATAATGAGAGAATTCACTTTTACATATGATCAGAAGTGCTGGTGGGAATTTTCATTATTAATGGCCCAGGTCGAACATCTCTTTGTATCAATTGACATTGGGTGTCCCTACGGATTGCCTTATGTGGCCAGATTCCACCAGGCAACTTTTGCTCCTCTAGGTGAAAGGGCCATGGAACTCTTTTTGTTTGCAGGATACAGGAGAAACGGTAACTGCCTCTATAATATGCAATGTCACGAATGCTCCGCCTGTATTCCTATTCGGCTGCACCCTGCGGAATTTCGTCCCAACAGGAATCAGAAGCGAACACTTAAGAAAAACAGGGATGTCGAGATGAATATACTGCCCCTGCAGTATGATGAGGAGACGCTGGATCTTTGCGATAAATTCCTCAAGGCTCGATATCCAAAAGAAAATAATACCGCGCCCGGTTATTATAGGGATTTTTTTCTGAACAACATCGTTAACAGTGCCCAGATTCAATACCGAGTCGATAATCGTTTGGTTGGAACAGCCGTCATTGATATTGGGCGTCACTGGTTAAACGCAGTTTATTTTTATTTTGACCCGGATGAATCATCGCGCAGCCTCGGAACATTTAATATCCTGAAATTGATAGAATTATGCTTGGAATGGGAGATTGAATACCTTTACCTTGGGTATCTTATTCATGCTGTACCGGCGATGAGTTACAAAAGCAACTTTCGCCCATACTATATTCTCTCTCATGATAAATGGTGCTGTGTTAAATAACCGGACCTGAGTTAGCTTGATGGCGTCGCAAAAACTCTTCATACGCGATGCCATCAGCTTATCTTCCACTTTTATAATCATGATCCAATGATTAAAGTACATACTACCTAAAGGTACCTGTACAATATTCATCCTGATTTTTGTATTTCACAAATTTGTGAATCTGTTCCATAGGATTTTTTCACAGGAGATTGATGAAAGGATATGGACGATAATCACACAAAAAATCTTATTTCTTCTCCCGGATCTGTCTGTGTGCCAAAGGAGGATGGCACCGTACAGTGCACAATCTGTGCACATGGCTGTACCTTGCGAGACGGACAGAGAGGACTCTGCGGTGTAAGAGCACGCAGCGGCGACACAATAGTCAGCCTTGTTTATGGCAGAGTAGTTGCCGAGCACATTGATCCAATCGAAAAAAAACCCATTTTTCATGTTCTGCCGGGAAGTCTTTCTTATTCAATAGCCACTCCCGGCTGCAATTTCCGTTGTCTGCATTGCCAGAATGCCTCCATCTCCCAGGTATCAAGGGAAATGGATGTTACGACGTCCGGAGTTTATCGAGACCCCAAAAGTATTGTAGCCTCAGCCATAGAAGGTAATTGCCGATCCATCAGTTACACCTATGTCGAACCGACGATATTTTTTGAATTCGCCTATGATTGCTGTGTTGCTGCAAAGGCAAATGGGCTGAAAAATGTGTTTGTTTCAAACGGATATATGTCCGATAGTGTAATTAAGATGCTTGCTCCTCTTGTGACTGCAATTAATATTGATCTGAAGTCGTTTAGTGATACCTTTTATAAAAAAATCTGTGGTGCAAGACTAGCACCTGTTCTCTCAGCTATCGCCCGTTTTAAAGAACTGGGTGTGTGGGTGGAAGTGACTACTCTTGTGATTCCAGGGATGAATGACAGTGAGGAGGAGCTGGCTCAAATAGCTTCCTTCCTTGCAGGCATTGATTCTAACATTCCATGGCACGTAACAGGTTTTTATCCAACCTATAAAATGTCTGATATCCCACCGACCGGCATGAAAATACTTGCCAAAGCCAGACGTATTGGTTTTGAGCAGGGATTAAAATGTGTTTATTCCGGAAATAGACCGGGAGAGATTGGAGAAAACACTATCTGCCATTCCTGCGGGTCGGAAGTGATCCTGCGTCATGGCTTTCAGATTGTCGCCAATCGTCTTCAAGATGGATGCTGTGCTGAATGTGGCGAGACTATTTCCGGTGTGTGGGAATAGTCTTCCACCGTCTTATCTCTATTTCTTTTTAAAAAACAGGGAACGACTAACAAGTGTCAGCAGGATGGCAAATAGCGCCGCAGCAAGACCAAGCAACACATTGTAAAATGGAGGAGCTGCGAGGGCGATCCGGATGATCAGGGTAGACAGGGCAAAACCTGAATTACGAAAAATTGCATAAAATGAAGGCTGGTAGCACTGCGAGATCAAAACCACAAGTATATCGGTCAGAATAAGCAGTGTATAAAAACCGTGGAAGAAATCCGCATGTGGTTTGCCTGTCAGGATGGAGATGGTGTTGTCGATCCCCATAAAGATAAAAATTGAAAGCAATAATAAGGCAATACCTTTTTTGGCGGCGACAAAGCTATAGAGATCCACCGGCTGCATTTTTTCATCTATGGCTCGTGATTGTACTTTATAGTAATAGCCAAGAAGGGCAAAGATCAGCAAAGCGCCGAACCCATCGGATAATATACGTAAAATGGCCTGTTCATTACCAAAAAAGGTTATTGGTTCAGGAAAATAAGAGAGTTCCTTAAAAGCGTTTCGCATCAAGATGAGAGCCAGGATCTCGAATTGCTTTCCCACCGACCGGCTGAAGGAGCAGGGAATGGTGAAAATCAGGCTGATCACCTCAAGGATAAGAACTACTGTAAAGGCCGCATGAACTGCAAAAAAATGGTTTTTAGGTATTGCATCGGCAAGTGAACCTGGAAGCAGATTTCGGCGGTTTAGTTCAATGCAGAGGATGCTGAACACAAAAAAGATCACCAACCCGAAAGAGATTTTCCGGTGTATCTTTTCATGTTCCCACAAATGATGCAGCGGGTCGAAAGCATAGGTGATCCTGTCGTAAAGAAGACTCATGAGCGATTAGATAAAATATAAAGAGCAGAGTTGATGGCGTCGTAAAAACTCTTCATCTGCGTCGTTGCACCCCAAGGGCACTTCCTTCGGGGCGCTGCCAATTTTTATCATTACGACGTACTCTAGTACGCCGAAATAATAAAAATTTTGCGCGCCTAGCATATGAAGTTTTTTACTTAGCCATCCGAAATTTTAAGTTTTTACGAGTTGATTATAAGAAATGGCGGGGTGATTTACCTTTTACCATAAAATGGTGCCGTGATATCGTCCGCTTGTACCATGTATTGTTGTAAATGGCAAACGTCGGTTATGAGAGCATGAGCGGTTATTTATTCTTCTTCCGGTGAATTTTTCTCAGCTTTCATTTGATTTCTTCTTAACTTATCCCACCATTCAAGTCTTTTTTTGATTTCTTTTTCAAATCCAAATTGTGAAGGTACATAATAGTTCTTTTCTGCCATTTTATCTGGAAAGTACTTTTGATAAGAATAATGGTTTTCATAGTCATGGGAATAACGATATCCTTTATTATATCCCAGATCTTTCATAACCTTTGTCGGTGCGTTGCAGACAGAAAGTGGAACCTTGAGATGACTGGTTTTTTCGGCGTCTGCTTTAGCGCTGTAATAGGCTGTTTCCAGTGCGTTGCTCTTGGGAGCGGATGCTAGATAAATGGTTAACTGACTGAGAGCGGTATTCGCCTCCGGCATTCCAAGAAAATGGACTGCGTCTTTAATTGCAATTGCCTGGACTATGGCCTGAGGGTCGGCAAGGCCGATATCTTCAGAGGCGATCCTGACAAGCCTTCTGGTGATATAGAGAGGGTCTTCCCCGGCTTCCAGCATTCTGGCAAGCCAATAGATTGCTGCCTGAGGATCACTGCCACGGATTGATTTTTGAAAAGCTGAAATGAGATTATAATGTTCTTCACCCCGTTTGTCGTAAAACAATGATCGCTTATTTATTGATTGAGCAACAAAATCTTCGGTAATATGGCTGCCGATTTCAGCATTTCTACAAACGAGTTCGAGGTCGTTGAGAGCTCTTCTGGCATCCCCCCCGGCTTTTTGGGCCAATAACAGCAGGGCATCTTCGTCAATACTCAGTCTTTTGGGAATTTCTGGCAAAGCACGTGCAAGTATTGTCTGGATATGGGACTCCGATAAGGATTCCAATACAAAAAGATGACATCTGGAGAGCAATGCCGGAATCACTTCAAATGATGGGTTCTCTGTTGTAGCTCCAATCAGTATGACGGATCCGGCCTCAACGAAGGGAAGAAAAGCATCCTGCTGTGATTTGTTGAAACGATGAATCTCATCGACAAAAATAATTGTGTTTCGATTTTCATGGAGATGGATCTGTCTCGCCCGTTCCATCAGCGCTTTTACGTCGCTGATCTTGCTTAGAACCGCACTCAGCGGGCAGAAGGTATGATGTGTTTTCAGTTCGATAAATTTAGCAATGGTAGTTTTTCCTGTACCAGGAGGTCCCCAGAGTATAAATGAGCTATATTTATCATGCTCTATCATAAGTTTCAGGGCGGAACCGGCAGCCAGAAGCTTATTTTGACCTTCTATGTCAGCGAGAACTTGAGGCCTTACTTTTTCAGCTAAAGGTATCTCAGTTGGACGGGGTGATCCTTCAAAAACAGACAATTGTTTCATATCTTGCGTTTTTAGCTCAATTTTATAATATTCGGATTTTATTTTTGTTTCGAATTGCTTGTAGCAATTATACATTAGTGACTTACTCCAGAAAATCTTTCACTCATTTCAGTCCCCATGCTTTGAGGGGGATGAAAAACAAGAAATCTGGAGAATAATTTAAAATTAGAATCTTTAAGTGACGACCAAGGCACTTATCCCCACACAGCATGGGGACTAAAAAGAGTCCCCCTCACAGCATGGGGATTAAAAAGAATACCCCCTTGTGGGGTACTAGTGCCTTAGAAATTATTTTCCTGCTTTATTTCAGAATACGGTTAAGGAAAAAAGTCAAAGAACAAATTGATGGCTGCCAATTAATGGCTGCCAATTGCCAAAGCCGTTTTGTCGAAAAAGGCAGATTGTTTTTCTATTCCGGGAAAAAAGTGAGATCAAAATGAAACAATACTTAGAACTATGCCGTCGTGTTATCGAAAACGGTGAATGGGTTGATAATAACAGGACAGGCAAACGCTGCCTTACAGTTATTAATGCAGATCTTGAATATGATGTCAGTGAAGGATTGCTGCCGGTCATAACCACTAAAAAACTTTTTTGGAGATCGGCAATAGCAGAAATGCTCGGATATCTGAGAGGGTATACCAGCGCCGCGGATTTTAGAAAAATTGGCTGTAACACCTGGAATGCCAATGCCAATGAAAACCCGGCGTGGCTCGCCAATCCGTTTCGAAAAGGTCCGGATGATATGGGCCGTTGTTATGGTGCACAGGGCAGGGACTGGCGTAATCCGGAAGATGAAGCTGTCGATCAACTGCAAAATGTCTATGACGACCTTCGTCAGGGAAGAGACAATCGGAGTGAAATAATGACATTCATGAATCCAGGAGAGAGAGATCGCGCCTGCTTGAATTCCTGTATGCATACTCACACTTTCAGTATCCTGGGCGGGAGATTATATTTAACTTCCTATCAACGTTCGGATGATCTTCCACTTGGCCATGGCTTCAATCAGGTGCAGGTTGGTTGGCTGCTCATGATCATGGCTAAAATAACCGGCCTCAAGCCTGCAACTGCTTTCCATAAAATAGTCAATGTCCATATCTATGAAGACCAACTTGAACTATTACGCGATGTTCAGCTTAAACGTGAGCCTTTTCCTTTGCCGAAGCTTGAAATAAATCCGGATATAAAAACACTGAGAGATTTAGAAACATGGGTCACTGTAGATGACTTCAAGTTGGTCGATTACAAACATCATCCTGCCATTAAATATGAGTTCAGCGTGTAGGGAAAACTAGTTTAAACTGAAGCGTTTCCTGGTTTCTTATTATATATTGAGGGCTTTCCGGAGCGGCGTTGCAACCTGATTTAATTGGCGGAAAACATGTTTTACTGTGAGGGGTATTAAAATATGGATAAGTTGTTGGATGAACGCAGGATATCAGTTCGAATGCCATTTGTTTCTGAAGGATTCTGTATTGTGCATGATTTGAATAAGAAATATCGTGGTACTTTACGTGATATCAGCATTACCGGCTTGTTTATGGAGATGGATAACGGTCCCGAGGCTGGCCGGGAATGTGAAATTGAAATCGTTTTTAAGGGAAAGCACAGTCGATTGCTGATTGAAAATTTAGGCGGAATGGTATCAAGAAGCGATAAAGATGGTATAGCTGTTCGTTTTGATGAACGGCTGGAATGGTTTGTTCTGATACCTCTCTATTATCACAAAATGCAGGGGCAGCTGCAACTTTGATAATATTTCAGGCACCTCTTTTTATTGCTGCCTAACAAATTTTTGCACACAGGTGTGCAAAAATTGCACCTGGATGTAACCTTTACTTTTTTTGACATCTCCTTGCCGCTGTTACTGCGGGACAAAAAGAATCTCTTCCTGGCACACATTATGCTGAAACTAAAAGGATATGAGCTGTAGTAGGTGTGTAGCTTTGTCCCTGGTTTTTCTCTTATCGGGAAGTAGGTAGAGGTACTGGGGAACCTTAGCCCGCATTTCTCACGAACATTGTGTTTATTTTCAGAATATATTTGTCTTTTCAGTAGGTTCGACATACTTTTAATTTTCTTTAATTCAACACAATGTTCACCAACTGATGAGAAATATAGGTTAGTGCCTTTGAATCTGTGTTTTGATGAAATGTGCAAGGAGGTGATGCTCACAAAGATAAAATAATTAGTGAATAATTCGTTTTTTGAGGGTGTCGGAGGTATTAATCACCTCTGATGGTATCATTAAAAATGAAAGCACTCATTGACCGGAAGCCAGAAAGTATATTGATTGGCAGGTGAGGGTTGCTTTCAAAATGGAGGAAATAATGAAACGATTAGCACTAGTTCTATCTCTTTTTGCAATGTTCTTTTTTGTTTCAGGTGCCTGGGCGGTAGATAAAGCTGCCATCAGTAATAATGTCGATAGTATTGTAGCTGGAATTGATAGCGGTGAGGATACTTTGGGTTTTGACGCCAATGCTTACGAGCCTTATGCATTCATTATGGAAGAGGAAGGAAAGATGCTGGTTCATCCTACTCTTTCCGGCCAAAGCTTAAAAGAAGCAGCTCCTCCGGTTTATGAAGCACTCATGCAGGCTACTCCGGAAGGAACATGGGTTAAATATGAATGGAAGGGCGCAGAAAAAAATACCTATGCCAAAAAGACTAAAAGCAATTTGATTGTGGGCAGCGGCTATTAATCGTTTGAATTTTTCAAAGTGAAAACATACGACCAGACAGTACTACAATAAGTGGTACTGTCTGGTGGTGATACATGTCTTGGAGGTTACCTTAAGATTTCAATTTTAAAGTAATCTCCAGATTTCTTGTTTTTTATCCCCCCCTCAGGGAGACTGAAGAGTGGTAGGTTATCAGGAGTAAGGCACAGTCTGAGACTGTCTGTTTCGAATGTTGCTAATTAAAGCAGAGATGATTCTGTACTCCTCCCTTCTCCTCTCGAACCTATTCTAGTACATACTCCAACTGCAAGAGCAAAGAGAATATCCAGTGTGAGAAGTTCTGATACTGATCGATCATACAGGATTTTAGCCTCAGCCGGAAAATCTTCATCCCCAATCCAATAAAGAGTAACAACCGGAATATCGGGAGTGATTGAAAAACAATAGGCCGCATCGGCCATATCAATTGGTGTGCCTCCCAGTTGTTCACATCTGTTTTTAAAATCCTGAAGATCATTGTTGAATTGTTCAGTGATTAAATCGGTAGGTATCCGATGCGGGCCCCTGAAAAAGGTGGAGCCACCAGGAAGATCCTTTTCTGAAATCCATTCCCCGGTCAACGATGTATTCTTTGTGCTCAGGAGGTAGTACATTGCCAGGAGATCAAAATACTCATGGGGTGGCGGTGCATTTTTAAGTATATGTTTCATGCTTTCATTGGCGAGATCGACGAGATAGAGATCTCCCCAAATGTGTAGAGAGTATTGCTGAATATCTGCTGAAAAGCTGCACCGGCCGTTTCTGCAGATTTCTTGTGGATTGGCATCTCGAAGCTTCAGGAAATAACTCTTGTCAATGAGTTCAGTCATGATATTACCCGATAGATTAATGGATGAAGGTTTCATGTTGCCGCTAAGGCATTTAAGTGATTGCGCTTTGTCGAATGGATGAGTTGATTCAGCGAAACAGATTCTACACATTTTTGTCAACTCAATAACAAAGCAGGAACAAGAATTTTACTGACAATTCTTGTTGGCCATCAAAAAAATGTGGATTAGGCGATCACTGCATTATCCAAATTGAACGTCAATTTTAGTATTTAAGAAAAAACAGAACTGCTCTTGAAGTTTGTTTGGATCGGCGGTATTCTGACAATGGGTTTCATTTGTCAGATATCTCAGTTTATCACCTGTTTAATGAGTCATTTCAGGAGAGCTACATATGGAAGCGGCGGTGATCACCAATGACATGATTATTGTCTTTGGTTTGCTCGTGTTAGCTATTTTTCTCTTTGTCTCAGAGCTGTTGCGTGTGGATCTTGTTGGATTATTGATGATGGTGCTGCTTCCTTTGACTGGAGTTCTGACAGCTGAACAGGCGATAGCCGGTCTCAGTTCGAATGCGGTGGTGTCAATAATCGCGGTGATGATAATCGGTGCCGGATTAAACAAAACCGGAGTGATGAATTCCGTAGCGGGCCAGATCATTAAGATTGTCGGGCGAAGCGAACTCCGAATTATGGTGGTGATCTCTCTGACTGTCGCTTTTATTTCCAGCTTTATGCAGAACATTGGCGCTGCGGCCCTTTTCATGCCCGCTACCATGCGTATCAGCAGGCAGCTGAATTTTTCAGTCAGCAGGATACTGATGCCAATGGGATTTTGTGCGATTATTGGTGGCTGTCTCACCTTAGTCGGCTCAAGTCCCTTGATTATGCTGAACGATCTGATGGAAGCATGGTGGCTGAACAACCCTGAAGCCGAGACTATCCAGCCATTTTCGCCCTTTGGTTTTCTTGATGTCACCCCGATAGGAATTGTCCTTCTTCTAGCTGCAATAATTTATTTTGCTTTGTTTGGTAAAAAACTTCTTCCTGCTGATGCATGCAGCCTTGATGATGGCTGTATGGACAGGCGACTTCAGGAAATTTACGGCGACGAAGTGGGGCGTAGTTATGAGCTGGCCGTCCCGGCTTATTATCCCAATCAGACGTTAGGTGAATTGCAAATACGTCCCCGATATCATATCACTGTGGTTGGAATTGCCAAGAATGATGGATATCAAAAAGAGTTTGCCCCTACCAAGGATTCGGTCATTGAGGCTGGAGATTCACTTTGGGTTATGAGCAGTGAAAAAAACATAAACAGGCTGGTCGATGACCAGGGTTGGCTTGTTAAGCCTGAACATGATGTTTTTGCCGATGAAAACTTTCCTGATGAATCAGGTGTGGTTGAAGGCGTTGTTATTCCGCATTCAAATCTGAGTCAGCACACCATGGAGGAATTACAGTTCAGAAGACTTTTTCAGGTCAACCCGCTGGCCATTGTCCGGGGAGATAAAATCATTATGGATGAGATAAACGTTACCGAATTGCAGCAAGGTGACACCATACTCATGCAGGGACGCTGGAAACAATTTCGGTTACTGGTTGACCAAATGGATATCGCTTTAATTGACGATATCCAGGGGGAAGAACTCAAACCGGAACGAACCCGTTGTGCAATATTTTTCCTTATTATGGCTCTGACGCTGGCCCTGGTGTTTGAGGTGAAATTGTCAATTGCACTTCTTACCGGAGCATTGGGCATGATACTCACCCGGATTATTCCGGCAGATCGTGCTTATGAAGCGGTTGACTGGCGTACGGTTTTCCTGCTGTCCGGCCTTATTCCCCTAGGGACGGCTTTTGAGACAACAGGAACGGCAGCGTATATAGCTCAAAAGGTACTTGCGGCAGTCGGTGACCCCAGTCCTCTGCTCTTAATGCTGGTAATCTCTTTATTGACCTCCTTTTTTTCCCTCGTGGCTTCAAATGTGGGAGCTACTGTTTTGATGATTCCTCTCGCCATGAATATGGCTTTTGCCATAGGTTCCAATCCATTGGTTGCTGCCCTTGTTGTAGCTATTTCGGCATCCAATACGTTCATTCTGCCGACACACCAGGTCAATGCTTTGATTATGCGTCCCGGAGGGTACAAAACTATGGATTATGTAAAGGCAGGGCTCGGTATGACAGTGTTGTATACAGGAGTGTTAATGCTCTGTCTAAAACTCTTCTTTCACCTCTGATAAAGAAAAAGATCAATCCAGAATCTGACTTAAAAAGAGTTTTGTCCGATCATGTTGCGGATTGTTAAAAAAATCTTCAGGATTATTTTCTTCAAGAACCTCTCCTCCATCCATAAACAGGACCCGATGTGCCACGCTTTTAGCAAAGCCCATTTCATGGCTGACGACAATCATAGTCATGCCATCCTGGGCCAGGCTGATCATGACATCAAGTACCTCTTTAACCATCTCAGGGTCAAGGGCGGAGGTCGGTTCGTCAAAGAGCATGGCATTTGGTTTCATGCACAAGCTGCGGGCGATGGCGACCCGCTGCTGCTGCCCGCCTGAAAGCTGACCCGGAAATTTGTGGGCCTGTTCGGCTATGCGGACCTTTTCCAGGTAATACATGGCAATTTCCTCCGCATCCTTTTTCGGAGTTTTCCTGACCCAGATAGGCCCGAGTGTCAGGTTTTCCATGATGGTAAGATGAGGAAACAGGTTGAAGTGTTGAAATACCATTCCCACTTCGGTACGGATCTTTTCGATATTTTTCAAATCGTTAGTCAGCTCAATGCCGTCAACAACAATTTTACCACGTTGATGTTCTTCAAGACGATTAATACAGCGGATCAGGGTAGACTTCCCGGAGCCGGAAGGTCCGCAGATTACGATCCGTTCACCTTTTTTGACCGTCAGGTTGATATCTTTTAAAACATGAAAATCACCGTACCACTTGTGCATGTTTTCGATGGTAATGATGGCGGCG
>JBARUR010000207.1:0-1692 GCA_049645845.1 Desulforhopalus sp.
CTCCCATCGCTTATCTCTGAAGTGTACAAATATACTGTTATTCAGAGTGAACAGTTATCAATTTTCAAAATATCACAACTCCCAAGGCTGTGGCATGTATTTTGCTTTTACAAGAGAAGAAACACCCTAGCTTTCTCATGAAGAAATATCTCTTTAATCAATCCAATAAACGGTAAGGATAAGCTTAAATAATTCTCTGAGGAACAGCACAATGACAATCGAACAGGGCCTTATAAAACGACCGGACAGTTTACCGCAAAAAAAGTACATTCAGACAACTTTTTGGGATCTTTTTCTTGAAATTCTGCAGCAAAAAGGACCAACAATCGAACTTCCCGATTTTTGTATACCAGCAATAGATGTTCATGACTCCAACACAGCGGTAACCCTGGAAATCGAAATCCCCGGTATGGATGCGAAAGATTTTACCATCAGGGTTAATGGCGATTTAATAAATATAAGAGGCGAAAAAAAGAAAATAGAACCTATCACAGAAGGTGAATATTCCCGTCGGGAACGACGTTTTGGCTTATTCGACAGAACGATCCGTTTACCGGCAGAAGTTTACGATCAAAATACAACCACGATGTACGAACAGGGTATCTTAAAAATTACTTTAGCCAAAATAACAAATGAGGGTTTTCAAGAAATGTACAATGAAGAGGAGCCTGAAACTACAGTGTAATTTCTTTTGATCAGAGCAGTGATCATCCGAGCGCACAGGAATTGTCCTGCCAAATCGGACAACTTTTTAGTGTCATATTTGAAATGATTTTCCCCCAACAAAGAGGAAGCAATGGCAGAAAATCAAGAGATACTTACCCTAACGATGAATCCGAGTCTTGATATAAGTGCGGAAGTGGATCGTGTTGCGGCCACCATGAAAATGCGCTGTGACAATGATCGAATAGATCCTGGCGGAGGTGGAATAAATGTCAGTCGAGCTATTCATATTCTGGGAGGCAGCTCACTTGCGGTATTCCCTGCAGGTGGCAGTACAGGGAAAATTTTAATTGATATGCTAAAAGAGCAAGGCGTTGATAACCGGCCGGTGACTACCGAGCTGTTAAGCAGACAAAGCTTTGCAGTAAGGGAGCGCGAGACCAACCAGCAATATCGCTTTTCCATGTCCGGCCATGAACTCCCCGAACAAACCAGCCGTGAATGCTTGCAAATGATCACTCAATACGATCCGCCACCATCATTTGTGGTTGTGTCAGGCAGCCTGCCCCCTGGGGTTCCTGATGATTTTTATGGAAAACTTGCCAACCATTTTCGACAAAGCCGAACAAAGATTATTCTTGACACCTCAGGAGAACCGCTCAAGAAGGCATTGAAAGAACAGGTCTATCTTATAAAACCAAATCAGCGCGAGCTTGAGTATGTATGTGACTGCTCACTCGCTGAAGAAAATGTACAGAATGAAAAATGCCGGGAAATCATCGAAAAAGGCTACTGCGAGGCATTAGTTCTTACCTTGGGAAAAAAGGGAGCCTTACTGACAACCAAAGAGGGGCAGTATCGAATTCCGGGTATCGAAGTAAAAGAGGTCAGCGCAGTAGGAGCCGGCGACAGCTTTGTAGGAGGGATGGTTCTTGCCCTGCAACAGGGGAAAAAACTTCCTGATGCTTTTCTTTATGCAATGGCAGCCGGTGCTTCAGCACTGACAACAGAAGCTACAGCATTATGTGA
>JBARUR010000208.1:0-2419 GCA_049645845.1 Desulforhopalus sp.
GCGTGAACCAGTCTCTCATTTTCTCGATTGGATTTCTGGCCCAGATACTTTTCTCGGCTCGGCAGCTCACGCAATGGATTGCCTCGGAAAAAGCCGGAAGGATTCTTTCACCTTTACTTTTCTGGCAGCTGAGTATCCTCGCTTCATTTCTGCTGATGGTCTACGGTATTCTGCGCAACGATCCGGTTATCGTCCTCGGGCAAATTCTCACCTATGGAATTTATATCCGAAATCTGTGTTACCACGGATTCTGGGCGAAAGTTCCTGCCGTTGCGCGGTTCCTCATCTTCGTTTTCCCTGGATTTGCGATCTGTTGGCTCCTTACGGGTGAGACGTATAACATTAGCAAACTGTTCACCAACCGGGAAATTTCCTCAACCCTCATGATTTGGGGTATCATCGGCCAATGTGTTTTCACTTTTCGCTTCATCTATCAGTTGCTCTATAGCGAAAAGCGGAAGAAATCGCTCTTGCCGATCGGCTTTTGGATAATCAGTATTATCGGCTCTGCAATGTTGCTCAGCTATGCAATTCTCAGAAAAGATCCGGTTCTCTTTATCGGTCAATTGTTCGGCATAGTTGTCTACAGCAGAAATATTTTGCTCGGCCTGCGGCACAGCTGGTTACTCCATTACAATTCAGAAGGATAACTAATGAAGATGGCAACTCCCCAAACAACCCAGGCGAACCAGATAACACTAACGTCCAACCGACAGCTGATGATAAAATTTATTATGCTGCTTGGTTGTTATTTTACCTTGCATATAGTTCTAAGAGTATTCCTTTCAGATTCACTGGATTATGACGAAGCGGAGCAGGCACTGCTCGGGCAATGGCTACTCCCCGGCTATACCGAACAGCCACCACTTTATACATGGATACAGCACGGCCTCTTTCGGCTCCTTGGAGAAAATGTCCTTGCCGTCAGTCTCCTGAAAAACAGCCTCCTTTTTTTCACCTACGTCTTTGTCTTTCTCAGCGGAAAGGCCATTCTTGAGGATACCCGGCTGGCCATCCTGGCCGCCTGCTCTCTGCTGTTTATTCCCCAGATCGGTTGGGAATCACAGCGCGACATGACCCACACTACGCTGGTAGTTTGTGCAGCAGCAGCTTCTTTTTGGCAATCCCTGCGACTGGTTAAAAACCAGAACTTCGTTAATTATTGTATTTTCGGACTCCTGCTCTCCATAGGAATTCTGGGGAAGGCCAACTTCGCCCTTTTCATAGCGACCCTGCTACTGACCATGCTCACATTTTCTGAAGGGATAAAGACCATTCTTTCTCCCAGATTTCTGATGAGCATTTTGGTAGTGGCTCTCCTCACCGGCCCCTATTTTCTATGGATGTATAACAATCAGGACATTGTTTTTTCGGTGACGCATAAATTTAAATTCGCTCTGGAAAATTATCAGATGCAGGGAATAATCAGCCTCTTGAGCAAGGTCTTCCTGTTTCTCACTCCCATGTGGCTTATCTTTCTACTGATTTTTCCTGCTGGCTTTGTTCGAAACCAAAACCCTCAAGCAGATTTTCATCATCAGTACATAAAACGTTACCTCCTGATTCTGTTTCTTCTCCTTTTAATAGTCGTCCTCGTCTTCAAAGTAACATACGTTAAAGACAGATGGCTGCAGCCTTTATTGTTTGTCGTTCCACTCTTTTTCTTCTCAAGGCTTGATCCATCGCTGATTTCGCTCAAGCGGTTCAAGATTTTTCTTAGTGTGATAGCTTTCACCGCAACAGCCGTCTATATCGCTTTTACCATAAGGGTTGCAGGGGCTTCCTATATCGACCGCTTCACGAGGTTGAATTATCCTTTCACCGCAATAGCCGATGATCTCCGCCAGTCCGGTTTTTCCAATGGGTTAATAATGAGTAACAATCGTTTTCTGGCGGGAAATATGCGTATTCAATTTCCGGAGAGCACTGCCCTTATTCCCGGCTACAAATTTGGGAGCAGAACCGCCGCTCATAATTTTACGGCTGCAGCAGTTTTATGGGAAGCTGATCTTTTTCCGGCCATGCCTCCTGAATTGGAATCTTTTCTGAAGAAGACCTACAATGTTGTTCCAACTGCTTATCCGGTAACCTATTTTGAACATCAGTATAAATACGGGCGGACGGAAACGATAAAATTTGCCGTCGTGCAGTTTCCTCTGCCGGATTCCCCTAAAAATTAGCTCTTTTACTATGATACTTTCAAAGCAGCCATAGACTTATTCTCACCTTTCTCACCTAGTCTCCACAATGGTTGACAAAATCGCTTTTTTACCATAAATAACAAAGCATAAATCATACCATTACGTTTGATTATTTTTAGGAGCTGTCACCGAAAAAGCAAAACATCGGAGACTTTATTAAAAAATCCGATAAAAGCTTTATTTCAGACTCTCTTGAAGAGGTAATATTATCTACAGCA
>JBARUR010000209.1:0-19642 GCA_049645845.1 Desulforhopalus sp.
TCTACTATATCTTGAAATCAGAAGTTGCCTTAAAAACCTAACGATACATGAAGGTGTTGTTAGCCTCTATAGAACCCAAAGTAGCCTAACAGGAAAAATTCATTCCAGTATCCGAGATGCTTCCAGACCATCAATCAAGACACTTGCTCAATTTTCGACCGTCACCGGCGTTGATACTACTTTCTTAACAATGTAGGCTGCGATTTGACAGATCGTGTCATTTTTTCAGTTACTATCTGGCAAGGTGCTTACGCTTTTGTCGAAGTGATCAGCAAAAATAATCTTTGGTAATCTATAATCAGTGACTGCTCCATTTTTGAGAAATTACCTGTAGGTAGGCATGCCTACCCTCTCAGGAAATATCTTTGAACAAAATACTCCTCGCAACTGAATTGAGAGGTGGCTCCAGGCCAACCTGAATAGGCGCCATTAGAATTGTTGTCTGCACCATAGTGCTTGCAATAGTTTCTCCTCTGGGTACAATGGGCAGGCAGTGAAACTTGGTCCAACATACAGCCTTGATACAGAATTTTTCAGCTACTTTTGATGCGATGAAACCACGCGGAATTTTGTTTTATCACGCTGAGTACATCTTTAAAAAGCTCAGGGCATCCTGTGCAGACTTGGCGCCCATCGTTGCAGTCGTCACTTTTTTTCAGTTTGTGGTTATCCGTAAACCCTTGCCCGATGGGGGGGAAATTCTTTTGGGCACGGGCCTGGTTGTGATCGGTCTGAGCATGTTCGTCGAGGGCTTGGAGCGTGCCCTTTTCCCGCTTGGAGAGGGGATGGCGCATTCCCTGAGTCGCAAGGGCAGCCTGTTCTGGCTCTTGATTTTCAGCTTTGCACTGGGCTTTTCCACCACCGTTGCCGAACCGGCCCTGATTGCCGTTGCCAACGAGGCAGCGGATATCGCCATTCAGGGAGGGCTGATTGACAACGACATCAAAACAAGGAATTCTTACAGCCTGGGACTGCGGTTAACCGTCGCCTTTTCCGTGGGATTTGCCATTCTGCTCGGAGTATTGCGAATTCTCCGCAATTGGCCGCTTCATTATTTGATCATAGGGGGATATTGTGTCGTTGTGCTGATGACATTCTTTGCCCCCCGGGAAATTATCGGCATCGCTTATGATGCCGGCGGCGTCACCACATCGACTATCACCGTGCCGCTGGTCACTGCACTGGGAGTTGGCCTCGCCACCATTATCCGGGGAAGAAATCCGTTGATCGACGGTTTCGGGATGATTGCCTTTGCCTCGCTGCTGCCCATGATCTTCGTCATGGGATACGGACTGGTTATCTTCAAGTGAGAGGCGTGTGATTCATGGAGACATTGCATCATTTCGGCAAGGAACTCCTCCTGACCTGCCGCGATATTCTGCCGATTATCCTCCTCTTCGGCTTTTTTCAATTAGTGGTCCTTAAACAGCCTGTCGTCAATCTGCGCTCAATTCTGGTCGGTACTGTCTATGTAATCATTGGTCTGACCCTGTTTCTGCTCGGCCTTGAAATGGCACTCTTTCCCCTTGGCAAGCTCATGGCCAGCCAGTTGGCCGATCCGGTTTTTCTTCAAGGGAGCCGGGCAAGCATCGATCTGGCCGACTGGTCCAACTACGGCTGGATCTATCTCTTTGCCGCCCTGATCGGTTTTGCCACCACCATCGCCGAACCGTCGCTGATCGCCATCGCCTTTAAGGCCAACGAGGTATCGGGCGGCAGCATCAACGCCTGGGGACTGCGGCTGACGGTGGCCTTCGGCGTTGCTTTCGGTATCAGCCTCGGCACCTTCCGAATTGTTACCGGTACGCCGCTCTTTGTCTATATTGTGGTGGGGTATGTTATCGTCATGATTCAAACCTGCTTTGCCCCCAAAACGATCATGGCAATTGCCTATGATTCCGGAGGAGTTACAACCTCGACGGTGACTGTGCCTATTGTCGCGGCTCTTGGCTTGGGGCTGGCCGCCGTGGTCCCCGGCCGTAACCCGGCAATCGATGGCTTCGGCTTGATCGCCTTCGCCAGTCTTTTCCCGATTATCACTGTTCTGGGTTATGGGCAATACGCCCAATGGTTGGTTCAGAAAGCACAAAGAAAAAATAAGGAGCTACGCAATGAAGTTTAAAGTTATTCTCGCCTCTGTTAAGACGGATATCACCGATACCGTTGTCGATGCAGCAAAGGCGGCCGGAGCGACCGGAGCGACCATCATTCCCGCGCGCGGCACCGGCATGCGCGAGGCCAAGACCTTTTTTGGTCTCAGCCTGGAAGCGCCGACCGACATCGTCTTGTTTCTCCTTGAGGAACATATTGTTCGTGCGGTGCTTGCGGCCATTGCCGAAGCAGGAAAATTCGACAAGCCAGGAACCGGCATTGCCTTTGTACTCCCGGTGGATTCGGTGGTCGGCCTGGACAGTCAGCTTGAGCGTTTTAAACAAGAGGTCAGGGATCAATATTTTTAGACCGACAGGTCATTGTCGAGATAACAGGTTCACCAGTCACTCAAAACATCGCAAGGAAATTATTATGACAACATCTACAGATGGCATTACTCGGGGCAGGGATGTGATGAATACCCGCATCATCTCCATTGACGGGATGGCCACCGCCAAAGAGGCCGTCGAACTCATGCGGAAGGAACAGGTGCATAGCCTGTTGGTCAACAAACGACACGCGGATGACGCCTGGGGACTTGTCTCGGTGCAGGACATCATCAATGGCGTGCTCATTCCGGGCAAGCGAGCGGACGAAGTGAATATTTACGAGATCATGGCCAAACCGGTGCTGTCAGTGCCGGCGGATATGGATATTCGATATATAGCCAGACTGCTGCACCGGGTCGGCATGCGGCGGGCTCCGGTGGAGGAAAACGGCAAGTTGATCGGCATGATCACGCTGAGTTCATTGGTGCTGGATCACAACCTCTTTCTGTGATGACCGGAGAACTGCTGCCGGTGTTTTTATAGAGTCATAATGCCCATGAAATTTCTCCCCTCCCAGCTTCTTTTTCTTCTCCAGGACAGGAGGGCGCGTCGCAATATCCGCTCGCTGCTCGAGTTCACCCTCTTTCTGATTCCGCTGGTCGTTATCTACAGCTACCTCTTCCATGTAATCATGGCCCCTGAGGGCCGAGACTTTTCCATTATTACAGGCTTCTATTGGACACTGGCGGTGATGTCTACCCTGGGTTTCGGCGACATCACCTTTAACAGTGACCTTGGCCGTTTTTTTTCATAGTGGTACTGCTCTGCGGGATTATTTTTCTCCTGGTTATGTTGCCCTTCACTTTCATCCAGTTTTTTTACGCTCCCTGGCTTGAGGCTCAGAACAAATCGCGTATTCCTCGTAAACTTCCCCAGGTTTGTTCCACTCTCGCTATGGACCGCATTTTCGGAGACCGGTCGGAAGTTTGCAGGGTTTGACCTCGTGTTTCTTGATTGCGGGCAATATGATAAGCGCTGGGCATACATTCACATGAATCCGGAAGAGACCGTGAGAGCTGCAGAAGACCTGCAAGCAAAAGCAGTTCTTCCTGCGCATGCCGGCTAGTTCACCATTGCCAGGCACCCCTGGGATGAACCGTTCATACGCATTACCGAGGCAAGCAAGAGGGAAAATATCCGGCTCTTAACACCCCGGATTGGAGAGCAGATCTTTCTGGATAAAATTCAAACAGAAATGTTTCAATGGTGGAAGAGTACGAACTGACTCGCTTCGAACAATGTCTTGGTTGAGAAATGACAATGCGAATGAAACGCTCTGACCTCACTGACCTTTCGGTTTAACCTGCCAATGTAAGATCATCGTTCTGGTATTATTTTGAGGTATAAGATGTCTACCGTTCAGTCATGATGAAGTCGTCCCAGAAACCTAGCAACACCAAAAGGTGTTTTTGACCTTCAGGAAATCAACAATACCCTGACAAGGAAAAAGCATTTTGACATCCGAGATAATTCGAGAAAATCAACCAAGAGAATTGCTCCATTTCTGATCATCGTCAGCGTTGATAGTACTTTCTTGCCAGTGCGGGCAGCGATTCGACAGATCGTGTTGTGTTTCAGTTAGTGTCTTGCATGCTGCCTGACCTTCACTCTGAAGTGATCTGCAAAAATAATATGGAATTATCAATAATTTGAAATGCTCCATTTGGTATCGTTTTTCTGGGAGTAATTTTTCAAAGTACCAGGATCTCCTTTTTGGGCGCGTTTTTTTTTGGCCTGATCACTTGTGAACTGATCAGGAATAAGCTTGATCCGTCAAATTTCTTAAAGCCTTTTCATTGGCATTGTTAATCTTCAACTATGAAAAATGGTTGTACACAACAAGTGTTAACCATTAACATGAGCTCATGTAGGTAGTAACACCGGTTAGAATGATAAGAGAAAAGACAAGGTCATCAGCCTTATGTATTCTCCACCAAGAAACAAGCTGGCACTTTTTCTCACACAGCACTTAAACATGAACTCTGCACTTTACGACTGCATTCCTATTCATTAGAGGACCAATCCCAACATCAGCCCAGCCCCGTTACCAGTTTTTAATAAACTCATTCTGTGAGTGCAATGGTGATGTGAGATAAAAATCCCTTATAGCATGTACCAACGATTAAACAATCAACATACCAATTAATAACAGAGAAAAACGTATAAATTTAAAAAAGATCTAACACGCTGTTATTACATTGATAGTACAAATTGCAAACTGAGACGACATTGTTATGATTCAATAAAAACATTGCGCATTTTTGTTACTAGGCTAGCATAAATAAAATATAACAAAAACTTTTTATTATAACGATAATAAAGGTATATAGACAAAATGTGACAAAAATCAAAAGTACCCAGATTGATATGGTTTTTTCTTTTTGATTGATGATTCTGCACATCTACTTGTGAACAATTGGATGAATATGAGGGGTATCATTGAAAGATATTAGTCAATTTATAAAGGAGTGTCGTGAAGAGATTATATATCTCAGAAGAGATTTTCACTCTTACCCTGAACTTGGTCTGGCAGAGCACCGTACAGGAAAAATTGTCGCCGATTATCTCACTGAGTGTGGTCTTGAGGTTTGTCGTCTCAACAGTACAGGTGTTGTTGGCCTCCTGCGTGGAGAAGGTAAAGGACCAACGCTTTTAATGCGTGCAGATATGGATGCTTTGCCAATACAGGAGGAGAATGAGCTTGCCTATAGTTCTACGGTGGATGGTGTGATGCATGCCTGTGGTCACGATGCCCACACGGCAATGCTTATGGTAGCAGCAAAGTATTTATGCCAAAAAAGGTCAAAACTGAACGGCAATATTAAATTTGTCTTTGAGCCAAATGAAGAGAATGTAGGTGCCCTTGGTATGATCGAAGAGGGTGTGTTGGAGAATCCGAAGGTTGACGCTTGTGTAGGTGTTCATGTCTGGAGTCCGCTTGAATCAGGGAAGATTGGTGTTAAAGCTGGCCCGGTTATGGCAGGGATGCAGCATTTTAAAATCACAATTACAGGAAAGGGCGGGCACACAGCTACCCCACAAAGTGCTATTGATCCTATTCTCGTCTCAGCCGCAGTAATCCAGGCGGTGCAAACCATACAAACACGTGAACTCGATGCTCTCAATGAACCAGCAGTAATAATGTTTGGTTCCATAGCTGGTGGCTCAGCAGCAAATATAATCCCTGACTCTGTGACTTTGGAAGGCACCATTCGCTACCTCTTTGATGGCGATGATGAAAACGAGAACAGCCCGATTGCGCGCCTTAAAAGGATTGTGAAGGGGGTTTGTGAAACCTATCGTGCAACTCATAAAATCGAATTTCCTTTTGGCCACCCAACTTTAGTAAATGATGCTTCATTTACTAGTTTTTTCACTTCGCAGGTAGTCGGAAAAATGTCACCAACGCTCGAAGTTGAACCTTTGGTTACTCTGGCAGGAGAGGATTTTTCTGAGTTTGCTTCTCGCGTCCCTGGACTATTTTACTTTCTGGGTGCTGGAAAATCAGGGGTTGAAAATTTCCCACACCATCATCCTCGGTTCGATATCGATGAGGGCATATTGGAAATCGGCGTGGAGCTTCATGTGCGAACAGCGTTGGAGTATCTAACCCCGGTAAACGGGAAGTAAGCCGGGACTCTTTTTAGTACCCCCTTGAGGGGCGTAAGTACCTTGAGACAGTTTGATTTATTGCAAAAAACAAGAAGTCAAACTGTAAGGCACTAAAAAAAGGACAGAATAATAAGCAGTACTCGAAGCTTGGCAAAATAGTCTTTGCTAGACAAAGCAGACATCCTAACAGAAAGGAGGAGAATTGTGAGAAAATTAACTAGTTTGCTTGTGGCACTCATGCTGACCTTATCAGTGGTGAATGGCTTTGCCTCTGAATACACAGGAAAGGCAATAAAGGCAAAACTGGCATCCGAGGAGATTGAAGGAGACTTCATGACAGTCTGGGCCAGGAATTTTGCGTCACATATGAAAGAGTGGTCGGGAGGCAAAATAGAGATCGAGGTCTATCCATATGGGACGCTGGGAGAAAACGGGGATATCAATGAGCTTTGCCAGTTAGGTGTCGTCCAATTTGTTTTTTCCGATTATGCCTGGATTAGTGCATTTGTTCCTCAGGCACAGGTCCTTGCTCTTAATTATCTTTTTCCTACAGAAAACATATCAGAAACTCTGGACTGGATGGTGAGAAAGGGAGAGTTCATGCCTCTTCTGGAGAAGAATTTTCGGAAAAATGGCATGGTCCCTCTATCGGTCATGTTTGAAGGCTGGCAGTGGATCGGTTCAAAAAAACCTATCCTCAAGATGGCTGACCTAAAAGGTCAAAAAATCAGAGTAATGGCTTCAAAGCTGCTAGTGGAAGATTACAAGGCTTATGGTACCAGTCCAACACCAATGAATTATGGCGAAATTTATAGTGGACTACAGATGGGTCTTATAGACGCGCAGGTTCAACCTCTTTTCGCCCATTACAGCATGAAGTTTTATGAAGTTGAAAACTATATTACCCAAATTGGTAACGAGCCTTTCTTAGGTATTCCCACTGTCAACCAAGAATTTTTTGATGCCCTTCCCCCTGAAGCGCAGCAGGAAATGAGAAATTTCTGGATCAACGCAATTATTCCAGCAGGAAAGTGGATAGAGAAAAAGAATAAAGAAGACAAAGCGAAAATGCAGAAATCCAATCCAAAGTTGAAATTTGAAACTCTGGAAGGAGAGGTTCTGGAAGAGTTCAAAGCGGCGGCCAAAACTGTCTATCCTGAGTTTGTTAATATCGGTGGAGAGGGATCTCAAGAGATACTTGATGCTCTTTTAAAGGATGTAGAATCAGCTAAAGATGCAGCGAAATAGATTTTTAAAGAAAACACCACTGCAGCATTTTATTTATGATAGCCTGGCGTTATGTCCAGGCTATCATGTTTTTATGTGAAAACATAGTGGGCACCATGCTGGCAGAAGTTACTTATTCAATTTTGTATGTTGGCAATATCATCTGCATGAAGCTTAAGAAGGTGTATCAATGAAAGACAATGGGAATATCAACAGGACAACGGTGTTTTTAAAACGTTTTAACCGACGTCTGGGAATTATCATTAACGGGATTGAGGTTTCCATTCTGGTCTTTTGCGTGGCTGCACTCGCAGTATTGCTCATAACCAATGTTTTCTGCAGAACATTTTTTCAAAGTATTTACTTTGCCGAAGAGATATCAAAATTTTTAGTTATTCTGATAACTTTTGCAGGGGTCAGCTACGGTGTACGCAAGGCAAGACATATTCGTATGGGAGCTTTATTAGATGCAATGCCCCCAAAGGTAGAAAAAGTCTTTATCATCTTCATCTCATTGATTAGCGCCATAACGATGGCGATAATGGCATGGTTTTCATACAAATATCTCCTCAATGCCATGAATATGGGTCACAGAACGTCTGCTCTTCGAGTTCCAACCTGGACCTTTTATGTGATTATCCCCATCGGTTTCGGTCTGGCGTCTATCCAATATGTACGAACTATAATAAAAAATCTGACCGAGAGTGATCCCTGGCAGTCATCGGACCAGAAGAGTGAGTATGAGGACGAACAGATTGAGGGAATGTTATAATGATGCTTTTTGGTATTAACCTTGCTTCCATGTTGCTGATTGGGTTTCCGTTTATGGTGATCCTGCTGGCTTCATTGATATTGTATATAGTCGTTTATATGCCTACCATGGCACCAAAGCTCATGCTCATCATGGTCCAGCAGGTTATTACGGGAATTTCACCGCCTGCTCTGGTCTGTATACCAATGTTTATCCTCAGTGCCAGTATTGTCACCTCTGGTGAATCAGCCAAAAAGCTCATACGTATGATACTGACTTTTGTCGGGCACCTGCCGGGAGGGCTCCCCATAACAACCAATGCCAGCTGTACCCTGTTTGGTGCCGTTTCAGGATCAACCCAGGCAACTGTTGCCGCTGTGGGTGGTACTATGAGACCAATGTTGCTGAAGGCTGGTTATCCCAGCTCCTTTACCCTTGGGTTGATCATTAACTCAAGCGATATTGCCTTTCTCATTCCGCCGAGCATCGGTTTTATAGTGTACGGTGTTGCCACAAGCACTTCGATAGGCATGCTGTTTTTGGCTGGCATTTTGCCAGGGCTACTTATCATGCTATTATTTTCCATCTACTGTTACGCTTATTCTAAAGCCCAAAAGATACCGTTGCTACCTAGGGCGAGCTGGGCTGAAAGGCTTGCGGCACTAAAGGATGGCATGCCGGTCATGGGGTTTCCCTTTATCGTTGTTGGAGGCATTTATAGTGGGTATTTCACCCCCACCGAAGCGGCTGCAGTATCGGTACTCTATGCACTTATTTTAGAAACACTGGTTTACCGAAGCTTAACTCTTGAAGGAACTGTGGACGCCTTTCTTCAGACCGGAATTATCACAGGTGTTGTGTTTATTCTTGTCGGAGCTGGACAGGCCTTCTCCTGGCTCATTGGATTTCTCCAGATTCCACAGCAGCTGCTTCCACCGCTTTTTGGCACGGATCCTTCAATGCTTTGGGTTATTATGATTGTAGTCTGCGTATATTTTGTGGCCTGCATGTTTGTTGACCCTATTGTTGCGATATTTATCCTCAGCCCGATTTTCCAACCCTATGTGGTTGGCGCGGGGGTAGATCCCATTCTGCTGGGAACTCTTGTCACACTTCAGGCTGCCATTGGCTCCGCAACTCCTCCGTTTGGCTGTGACATATTTACTGCACAGTTGATATTCAGGAGGCCATATCTTGAGGTAATTGGCCACGCACTGCCGTTTTTACTCATACTTATTCTGGTTACAGCACTCTTAATAATGTTTCCCCAAATAGCGCTGTTTTTGCCTAATCTCATGATGAATTAAAAATGAGCAATTTGTATAGAGTTATTGGTCATCAGGATGCAATTAGGTCTAGACTGGACTTTGGTAGATTACCAATCTAACCCACTTAATGAGGAGAGAAACCACAAATGACAAACTGGCTCCCAGACAAGTCAGTATTACAAAAACCTGCCTATAAATCGTTGGCTGAGCAAATTTCTTCTGCCATTCTGTCTGGTGAGCTTGAACCAGGTGAAAGATTACCGCCGCAAAGAGATTTAGCCTATGACCTTGAGATTAGTTTACAGACTGTCAGTAGAGCATATGATGAGCTGAGACGCTGGGGATTGATTCAGGGAGAAGTAGGCAGAGGCACATTTGTAAGAACAAGACCAAGACCAAGGCCGGAGACAATGCCGTTTGGATCTGCACCTGCACCTGATTCCATAGTCGAGCTGTCCATTTACAAGCCTGTGCTCGGATCACTGCATGAAGATTTCATAAAGAACGCATTGACAACCCTGGCCAATAATTTACCGCCAGATATTCTTTTTTCATTCCGGCCAAATCAGGGAATCGAACGTCACATCAGCTCATCAATAGAGTGGCTCAAACTCTGCGGTTTAGATGCCGAAAGGAGTCGCGTCCTTATCACCAACGGGGTAACTCAGGGCACAACCTCAGCACTGCTGGCCATAAGTAAGCCAGGTGGGATCATCGCTACCGAGGCAGTTGGTCATCACTCGCTGGCTGCGCTTTGCTCCAGCCTGGGAATGAAGCTTATCGGGCTGAAATTGGATGGGGGGGGAATACTCCCGGAAGCGTTTGAACAGGTTTGTCGAACCTGCGATATCAGTGCCCTTTACCTTATTCCAAATCTATCTAACCCGACTGCGTACTTTATGCCGGAAGAGAGGAGGGAGGAGATAGGGGCGATTGCCAGGAAACACAATGTTTACATCATAGAAAATGATGTTCTGGGCCCCCTTGTCACCAATAAACCCAGACCTTTTGTAGAGATTATTCCCGAGCAGGCTATTTATTTAACCAGTTTTACAAAATGTATTATGCCAGGCCTCCGTACGGGATATATGGTTGTGCCACCGAGGATGCTGGGTGTCGTGAGAAGTCGCCTACTGGCAACGGCATGGATGGCCACACCACTAATTGCTGAAATAGCCTCAAGATGGGTGCTTGATGGTACTGCGCGAAAATTAATACTCTGGCAAAGAAGAGCATTACATGAGCGTCACCGACTGGCAGAACAAATTTTGGGCCATAGAGGAATCAGATCACACGCTAATGCTCTGCACGTCTGGTTGCCTTTAACAGGCCGCTGGCGTCCAGATCCTTTCGCTGCCCAAGCGATGGAGCAGGGGGTGGCAGTCGCCCCGTCAGGGCCTTTTCTTATTGATAATGAGGCCGATGTGAGGGCAATTAGAATCTCTCTTGGTGCTGCAGGGAAAAGTGATTTGGAGCGAGGGCTCCATGTGATAGATCAGCTTCTTGACAGAGAAGTGGAGTATGCATTTGATTCATTTTAATACAGGCGCAGAGTGTGACAGTTGAAAACACAGAAATTTCATATCCTCAATGCACTGTTGTCATCCGCTCTGCTTATGGAGAATAATTTATGAAACCCACTTCCTTAAACGAAACGGTATCACCTCTTTTGTACAGTGAGGAAGAATACTTTTGTAGAATTGGGCTTATCGTGCTGGCAACGGATCTCACCAGTGAGCACGATTTTATTAAAATTTGTAATAGCCCAAGAATACGGCTCCATATATCTCGAACAAAGTACAACAATCCGGTGACTCCTGAGAATCTTCGTGCCATGAAAAATGGTCTGGCTGAATCTGCGGCTCTGCTTGTGCCGGATATTCCGCTGCAGGCTGTGTATTTCAGCTGCACTTCAGGAGGGGCTTTATTGGGTGATAAAACAGTGGTTGAAAAGATACAATCCGCTACGGGAGAGGTTCCTGTAATCACGCCACTGTCTGCTGCAAGCAGCGCATTCGCTGCTTTGCGAACCAGGAAACTGAGTATCCTCACACCGTATACTGAAGATGTGACAAGGCCAGTTGGAAGCTATTTTGAAGAGGGTGGATTCACCGTTCAGAATATTTCATATATGGGCCTGGTTGATGATAGAGAGATGGCCAGGCTCAAGTCAGAGTCCATCATTGCCGCCGCCAAAGAAACTATTTCTGACGATGCAGAGGTTCTTTTCATTTCCTGCACCGCATTGCGGTCTGCTGAATTAGCCGGCTTAATAGAAAAAGAGATTGGTAAACCTGTAGTTACCAGTAACCAGGCTGCAGCATGGAAGGTTCTAAAAATAATCGGAATAGCACCTGGTGTATCCGGATACGGGAAATTATTATCATCAAAGATATAGAAAAAATATATTATACTAAGGTGTTATGTCACCCATGTTTGATTCAATACAAATGGATAAGAAATTATTATGAGTATACAGTCTCAGCTTTTTTTCAGTGTTGAAGAATACCGGCGTCGTTTGGCCAAGACGCGCAAAGCCATGCAGCAGAAAAACATTGAACTCCTATTGGTTACCGATCCTTCAAACATGGCCTGGCTTACGGGGTATGACGGTTGGTCTTTTTATGTCCACCAGTGCGTGATTCTGTCACTTGATGAAGACCCCATCTGGTTTGGAAGGCAAATGGATCTCAACGGTGCGAAATGTACAGTATTTATGTCACATAACCGTCTGGTCGGATATTCAGATGACTACGTCCAGTCAACTGAGAGGCATCCAATGGATTACCTTGCCAAAAAACTGAAGGAATGGAAGTGGGATTCTATACGAATTGGTGTTGAAATGGACAATTACTATTTTTCTGCAGCAGCATTTGTATCGTTGCAGAAAAATCTCCCTCAGGCAACTTTTCTTGATACTACAGGTCTTGTCAATTGGCAGCGCGCGGTGAAATCTGAGAAAGAAATCGAATATATGCGGGTCGCAGCAAAAATTGTTGAGTCCATGCACCAGCGGATTAGAGAAAAAGTAGAACCGGGTATACGAAAATGTGACCTGGTCGCGGAGATATATGATGCCGGTATCCGCGGGACAGAGGGGAGGGGTGGTGATTATCCTGCAATTGTACCACTTCTACCATCTGGCGAGGATGCTTCAGCTCCACATCTTACTTGGGATGACCAGCCTATGCGGGTGGATGAGGGAACGTTTTTTGAAATTGCAGGATGCTATCGTCGTTATCACTGCCCTCTTTCAAGAACAGTGTTCTTAGGTAAACCACCTCAGGATATGCTTGATACAGAAAAAGCAATTCTTGAAGGTATGGAGGCAGGACTTGATGCTGCAAAACCAGGGAATACCTGTGAAGATATTGCCCTTTCATTTTTTGCGGTATTGGCAAAATATGGGATTAGCAAAGACAGCAGAACTGGTTACTCCATTGGTCTCAGTTACCCTCCAGATTGGGGCGAACGTACTATGAGCCTGAGGCGAGGCGACAAGACGATTCTCCAGCCCAATATGACATTCCATTTTATGACAGGTTTGTGGCAGAATTCATGGGGGCTTGAGATTACCGAAAGCATTGTGATTACAGAAAATGGCGTTGAAACTCTTGCTAATGTACCACGTGAATTGTTTGTAAAAAATTAGCAATGTTCTTAGTGGGTACTGTTTAGAACGGCACTTATTACTTTATTCAAGGAATCCATGGAATGACACTAGATGAGTACGATCTGAAAATCCTTGAAACTATTCAGAAAGACGGCAGAACTACCAAAACAAAGCTAGCTGAGAAGATCAACCTGTCCCCGAGTCCGACCTGGGAGAGGTTGAAAAGACTTGAGGAGGGCGGTGTCATATCCGGATACTATGGCAGAATAAATTTGAAAAAAATTACACCTGTAACCACGGTGATGGTTGAAGTGGTGCTCAAGCGTCACCAGATAGGAGATTTCAAGCGCTTCGAGGATGCGGTCACCTCTATTCCTGAAGTTGTCGAGTGTCTTGCTGTCGGGGGAGGTATAGACTATCTGATGCGTATCATGACCCCTGATATCGATACCTACCAGCGTTTTATGGACTCTTTGCTCGAGGATGATATTGGAATCGACAAGTACTTTACTTATCGTCACAAAACCAATAAAAAATCTTTGTTCGATTCCCATTTTCAATCTTACAGATAAAATAACTAAAAATAGACCATAAAATAGAAAAATAGTCTAAATGCTGTCCCGAATTCAAAAACACCCTCTGAAAAAAATGGATACACTGTAGATAGATTTAATTGTATCTGAAATATCTTAATTGGAGGGGGGTGCATTAATAACTTCAGGATGGAGTTGGCAGAGTACTACTAGAAAAAGTTGCGCAAAGTGTGAAAAAGATGACAATGGAGCTTGGTGGTTTGCACCATTTGTCATTTTCCCAGATTCTAATATTGAAGAGCCAAAATCGGCTGTTTTGACAGCTATGGATCAAGAAAAGGAAAAGTATCATGACGAAAAAACAAATTGGTAAAGGTACAAAATGTGTATGGAGTGGAGAGGAAGAATATCTCATGCAAAACGCAACACAGGTCCCCGTTGTACACAGTGTTTCTTATGGATATGCAGATATAGATCAATGGCAAAGGGTCGCATTGGGAGAAGAAAAGGGACATATCTATGGACGAAACACCAACCCTACGGTTGAGGTGTTCGAAAAGAAAATTTGTCAACTGGAGTGTGCTGAAGCGGCAACAAGTGCATCTACAGGAATGGGAATAATCAGCAGTACACTTTTCACCTTTTTACATCCTGGTAAAAGGGTCGTCTCTGTAAAAGATACTTACGGTGGAACAAACAAAATATTCACCGAGTTCCTTCCCAAGATTAATGTTGAAGTAGCGTTGTGCGACACCACTGATCATGAAGCAATTGAGAGAGAAATAGCTAAGGGGTGCGAGGTTCTGTATTTAGAAACACCAACAAACCCGACTATCAAGATCATCGACCTAGAAAGATTAGCGGCAGCAGGAAAAGCTGTGGGTGCCATTGTGATTGTTGATAATACTTTTGCAACCCCAATCAACCAGCAACCACTTTCGCTTGGTGCTGACCTGGTCCTGCATTCGGCAACAAAATACCTCGGAGGGCATGCAGATGCTCTTGGAGGAGTGATTTGTGGCAAAGGGGAACTGATAAAAAAGATCTATCATTATAGAGAAATAAACGGAGCAACCCTTGATCCTATGTCCGCTTATTTACTTCTCCGAGGTATGAAAACTCTCGCTCTACGAATTGAAAGACAAAATGCAAATGCTATGGCAATAGCGAAACATCTTGACTCCCACCCTCAGGTGAAAAAAGTGCTTTACCCTGGACTGCAGAGCCATGAAGGCCATGAAATAGCACTAAAACAAATGTCGGGATTTGGAGGAATGCTCAGCTTTATACTTAAAGATGAGTCTCTTGCTGCTGTGGGAAAAGTCATTGCAAAAATGAATTACGCCCATGCTGCCGCGAATCTTGGTGCAGTTGAAACAATCGTAGGCCCCCCGGCAACCACGAGCCATGTAGAGTGCAGTGCCGCAGAGCGACAGGCCATGGGGATCCCAGAAAGTCTTATCCGCTACTCCACCGGCATTGAAGATGTTGAGGACCTGAAGGACGATCTGGACAGAGCCCTCGCTGTACTAGCCTAAACGCTTAGGAGAGCTTGAGGTGGCAGGGGAAAAACGGGCTTTTTTTTCCTGCCACCTCAGTAAAGGTTGCCAAAGCAAAGATCGTTCAAATCGATTTGCCCCTAGCCTTATGGTTACTACTGTTAACCGGAAGAAGCAGTTGCCCCAGTGCCTATCAACGACAGAAGGCCATTTCTTCTCTTTCCTTTGGAAAAACGCTATGTCGGTCAATCAATTTCACTTGCACTAAAAACAACCCTCTCCAATTCTGTGGTTGGCTTGGTGGGCTCGGTTGAATCGTTTCAGTCTTGTTTGCTCGGCCCACCAAGGCAACCAAGCCCACCTGAAAATCCAAGCCATTCTGTTTGGACTGAGGGTAATGAGGAAATTACTGTTGGGCTAGAATCTGTAGAAGAGGTCTGGGCTTTTGAGATCTGGGGCTGCCCATTTTCTTTAACTATCATTATAGATCATTTAATGGGTGCGACCCATTTTTCCATGGCGAGTCAAAAAATTCGTTTATCCAGCTTTCGGGAACATCACCTGGAAATTTATGCTGCCAGACAGGTTGCTTATCCTTATCTATGAGTTGCGCCCTGACCCCTTCCCGAAAATCGGGATGCCGGGTGCATTGAATCGCCATAATCAGCTCCTGACAGAAAACCTCCTTTAAAGTCAGTCCGCGCAATTGATGCATCTGCCGCCATATAAGACAGGCGGTGGTGGGGCACCCATCCCGCAGAGAATCCAGCCCTTTTTTTAGCCAGCGGTCGTCAGTTTCGATTTGCATAAGAGTGGAATATACCTCTTCCACAGAATTCAAATTGCTCAGCCTGTGGATAAGGGATAGATGAGGAGCCAAAAGCGAACTCGGCTTTAGATGCTCGTACTGCCTTGAAATCTGATAAAGGAGTTGACTAACCTGAGAGTGATTGCTTTCCTGGCTGCGCCACGCCATATTCTTTAACCCCTCGCACAGGTTCTCTTTCTGGTCGACAGGTATAAATGCATCTGCCAGATGAACCTGGAGGGCATCCTCGGCATTAATATTCAGACCGGTAAGCCCCAAAAATAGGCCGATGGAGGTTGGCATGCGGTTAAGAAACCATGTTGCGCCAACATCCGGGAACAGGCCAATGGTAATTTCAGGCATGGCAATTTTTGAAGTTTCAGTCACGACCCGGTGACTGGCACCTGCCATGAGCCCCAGGCCGCCCCCCATCGTAATTCCGTGGCCCCAGCATATTATCGGCTTTGGATAATTATGGATCAGATAATCCAGGCGATATTCACGAGAAAAAAACTTTTCTGCATACTCATTTGTACCCTTAGGGTTATCACACATGGACTGATAAAGGTGGATGATATCTCCACCAGCACAAAACGCCTTGCCACCAGCCCCTTCGAGCCAAATACAGGCAATGTGTTCATTGTGACGCCAATCCTGAAGTTGCCTGTATAGTCCTTCGATCATGTCAAGATTGATGGCATTGAGATTTTCTTCCGCACTGAGCGTTGCCACACCGATCCGGTCTCCCGATGCGGTTTTTAACTCCTGAAACTCTAATGCCGATTCTGTCATCATCTGTCCTTGTATGTTTGTTTAAAAAAATACGTTGTCGCTTTGGTTGGTGTCTGTGGAAACAGCCGTAAGCTTGTTGTCTACAATTTGCCACGTTTTAATTTCTGTTCCCATTCATCATCCTATTTATTGCCAACTAAGAGCGTTTTATCATTTATCCCGCCATAGAATCACACAGACGGCCCATTTACAGCTGGATGAACAATCATCCCTCCACTATCGAAAGCAGGGCGAGATGATTGATAAAACGTTGTTAGTTTTTGACCTTTAATTAAGCAACGATCCCCTGACAAGGAAAAATCATTTTCACATCCCATATTGTTCCAGAGAATCAGCCGAGACAATTGCTCCATTTCTGACCATCGTCGGCGTTGATACTACTTTCTTAACAGTGTGGGGAGGCCGCCATCTGACAGATCATTTCATGTTTCAGTTACTATCAACCACGTCGCCAAACACTTCTGCCGAATTGACCAGTAAATATTTTCTGGAATTATCTCGGATACCCTTTCCAAGCGTTTTCATTTATTACGTTAAGCACTATCAGACTGAGGTTAAATTCTGTAATGTCATCTTTGCTTGTTAATTTTGTAATAATGATGACTTTATATACTGAATCGCGATTTTTTTGCTCATATTGTTTATCCATCTACCTCTTTTTCGAATCCAAATTTTACATGAAAACATTTCAATGTAATTGCAAAGATCAGCCGACTTTATTTTTTGAAAGTAACCATTGTGTTGCTTGCGGCAAAACTGTTGGGCTTGATGACGAGTTTAACCAAGTGGAGCCTTATGATTTAGATGAAGTGAGTGGGCATTTTTTCAAAGCAACACGGCCAGAAATTCATTATCAAAAATGTGATAACAATGCTCAATTCAAAGCCTGTAATGGCATGGTTAATTTAAACACCTTTGTACCCGTTGCCGATAAAGATGAAGTGTTGTGTTTTGCTTGTCGTTTTAATGAAACCATTCCGGATTTAACCATTGTTGAGCACATTCCGTTGTGGAAGAAAATGGAAGCCGCCAAACGCCGCGCTTTATATACCTTAAACGCATTACCCGTACCGTTGCGTAATATTAGTCAAGATCCAGAAAGTGGTTTAAGTTTTGATTTTATTACCGACCGTAACGTGAAAGATCACTTTGTCAGCCAATTAACACATCAGGAAGCGGTATTTACTGGTCACGATTGTGGTCACATAACCATTAACTTGGCCGAAGCCGACGAAGTCGCCCGTTCGAGTACAAAAATGGCCATGGGCGAACATTATCGTACATTGCTTGGGCATTTTCGCCATGAATTGGGCCATTATTATTTTGACCAATTAATTGCAAAATCTCCGAAAAAACACGCATTATGCAAACAATATTTTGGTGACGATGAATTAGATTACCAAAAAGCGATGAATCAACATTACGAGAAAGGTGCACCAGCAAATTGGCATGAAACGTTTATTAGCGAATATGCCACCATGCATCCCTATGAAGATTGGGCAGAAACTTGGGCGCATTACATGCACATCATCGACACTTTACAGACGGCACAAAATTTTTCCATCGCCGGTTCAACTTCTGGCAGTGCAGTTGATAATGAAGAAGTCGGCAAATTACATTTACCCCAAGACCAATACTATTTTTCTGTACAAACACCGATTGCCAATATTTTAGATACCTGGATGGATTTCTCCGTGATCCTAAACTCATTAAATCGCAGCATGGGGTTGGATGATGCCTATCCGTTTGTGTTAACACAATCGGTACGCACAAAGTTGTCGTTTATTCATCATACCATTCATGATAGGTTAAATCAGCTACCTGTATTGGTGGTAGAAACGAAGAATCGTGCACGAATTGGTGCGTAACTCAACCTTGGCCATGTCGGAGATATTTCACAGATTATCAATCGAGATAATTGCTCCATTCTTCCAGTACCGTGTGGTTGATCTACTTTCTTCACCATCTCAGTTAGTATCAACTACGACGCCAACACTCCCCTAAGTGTCAAGCAAAGCTAATCTTGGGAAAAATCTGCTATCTGTCACAGCTTCTTTCGGTTATGATGTGTTGAGCTAATGTTAACACATTTCCATATCAATTCTTGCTTATGGATTGGTGGAACCGAGGCGCAAAATTAGAAGTCTGAGCTTATATGTGATGATAGCAAGCTTCTAGACAACCCTCAAACATGCAAGACTACCAGTTAGAAACGGCCTCTCATTAGCAAGTTTACCTTATCAGATGCGCTGAGGTTTGGATGTAGTTAGAAAATCAGATAACCACTTGTTATAGCCTAGAAGGAAAGGAATAGGTGGAATCATGCTATTGGAAACTATGACAATCTCACGCCGTTTTTGTGGACCTTCAAAATCTGGAAACGGCGGATATGTATGTGGTCGGATTGCACGTCACATATCAGGCTCCGCTACCGTTCGTTTATTTTCCCCGCCACCGCTCGAAACCGAGCTTCGAATTGAATCTATTGACGGTGTTGTTAAACTTTTGCACGGCTCTGAGCTAGTTGGTGAAGGGCGAAATACAGAGCTTGATTTAACACCGCCAGTATCACCTTTGTTCTCCGAAGCAAAGGAGGCTTCAAAATCCTATTTAGGGTTCACGAGTCACAATTTTCCAAGATGTTTTGTATGCGGCCCACTCAGGGAGAATGGTGATGGAATGAGAATTTTTGCAGGTTCATTAAAAGGTAGCTCAGTTGTTGCCGCACCATGGATTGTTGATGCGTCGTTAGTTAGAGATTCAAGGATACCCGATGAATTTTTGTGGGCCGCGCTCGATTGCCCGAGTGGATTTGCAGTGTTGCCTGTAGCGGAGGGTATGACGATTGTTCTGGGGCAGCTAAGTGGGCATATCTATGGTAGCGTCCGGGCGAGTGAAGAATGTGTCACAATCGGTTGGCCAATTCATATTGAGGGCCGTAAGCGTAAGTCTGGTTCAGCTGTGTTTTCAGAGGCAGGGGATGTTGTTGCAGTTGGTCAGGCAACTTGGATTGAAGTTCCTGAAAGTGCGTTCCCTGCGGAAAAGGCAAGTTGAGCCTT
>JBARUR010000210.1:0-1680 GCA_049645845.1 Desulforhopalus sp.
AAATAGGTGTCCCGATCATATGAATACGGATCGGGACGCAATACATGCTCCCGAAGCTGCTGCAGATAAAAAGGCGAGTGTACCGCTTCTATATCCGCAGAAAGTGCAGTTCTGGCAGGAAACATCATACACTTTTTACTGTATTGTTCTTTGACGATGGAGGCCAGAGCCCTGATGCGCTCAGGATTTTCCGGCGACGGTCGTGAGATCGCATGATCAAGATACCGATCATCAACTAAAAAACCGACCTTACTTTTCATAATGGTATTTATAGACGGGGGTATTGGAAAACATGGTCGCGTCAATCCTGAACAGATGTCCGACTCGTTCCACCCGCCGATCATCATAATTGAGAGAGTCGATAAGTTCGAATCCAAGTTTATGGAGACATCGTTGCTGAGCCCGATTGTTAATGTCGGTGTACATCTCCACACACTGGATTTTCATTCGTGTAAACAATTGAATTATAGCATATTTCTGTGCTTCCGTACCATATCCTTTATTACGCATTTCCTGTTCAGAAATTTTCAGGGCCATAACCGCACAGCCTTTATGTCCGGATCGCAGCCAGTAGTGCAAAGTGCCGATAGGCCTTTCACCTCGAAGTTCTATTAAAAAGACACGGTTTTCATCATTCCAGAAGGCTCCCGAAATGATATGGGCCAGTCCTGTTCGTTCATCTATCCGGTCAGGTGTGAGATATTTTCCATGGGCAGTCTCACTATTGCTCCAGGCGACCAAAAGAGGCAGATCACTCTCAATAATCCGTCGTAGTTTAAGACGGGGAGTCAATATCTTATCTCCAAAAATCATAGTCTGCTTCCACCCCCGGACATTAATAGACTGAACCTGTCCGGGGGTACTAAAGATTAGAGGTTCTGAACAGCTTCCTGCAAGTTTTTATTGGAGCTTACCAGCCGATCAAGAGCATTAACGGTCTCCGTCAATGATTTGTTGACAACCCCTATTGACTGCTGATTTTCCTTGGACGAAACTGTAACATTCTCTATTTCCGTCATGACATTCTGGCCACTGGCACAAAGATCTTTTGATTTTTGGCTGAGATTGTCAACAGACTTGGAAATAGTAACGATACCCTTCGATATCATATCCATTGAAACAAGAGCTGTATTGATGACCTTACCGCCATCATCAAGCATAGTCATGCCGGATTTCATGGCGTTGATGGTCTGCAGTGAATCTTTTTCCACTTGTTTAACGATATCGGAAATATCAATCGCCGACTTAGAACTATTTTCTGCAAGCTTACGCACCTCATCGGCAACAACTGCAAAACCACGCCCGGCATCACCTGCCCTTGCCGCTTCAATCGCTGCATTAAAGGCGAGAAGGTTGGTTTTAGAGGCTATATCTTTAATGATGTCAACGAATCCCGAGATTTTTTCCAGCTGATTAACAAGGCCGCTGACCATCTCGTTGTTTTTCTGCATGGTGCTGTTGATTTCGACAAGTTTCTGCTCGGCATTTTTTCCAGCCGCCTTTCCTGTCTCAGCTTCTTTGGACAAATCGGTGGAAAGTTGATTGGATTCAGCCGACAGATTCAACATCTCTGAAGAATTGGCAACCATATCCTTGACCATTTTCAGCGAACCAACCAGCGTTTTTGCCTCTTCATCGATCAGTGCATTCATCTCATCGACCTTGAGATTCGCCTGAACC
>JBARUR010000211.1:0-15269 GCA_049645845.1 Desulforhopalus sp.
GTATATCGCGTCTTCCAGATTCGTTGCCAGGGGGTTTAAAGGGGTTTACCTACCCTGCCGAAATCAATACTCATTATCTGCAGGGATAAATGTTATCCTTCAAAAGGATAACTTCCTCTAGAATGAAGGAGTATCACGCCATGGCTACAGAAAATTTTATCATCCTCAGAAGCAAAAGACTTTCACCTCCAACTTTTGATAATCTTGGTCCACCCGTCGGTTTATCCGGTGCCGGAAATATGCGTGGCGGCATACCTCCGGAAGCCATAGTGATCGAAGAGGCTGATCTGACCAAAACCGAGCGATCCAATTTGCGCCGCGACCCCCAGATACGTGCTGTCGCACCACTCATGCCAATGCGGTTGGTCAAGCCGGTCGATTCAGTTGCAATCGGACCATCTGATGCAGGAGCTATGTGGGGAATAGAAAGTGTTCGGGCAAACGAGTCTCCTTATGACGGAAGGGGCATTACTGTTGCAGTTCTTGATACGGGTATTGATCCCGATCACCCTGCTTTTGCATCCTGTGAAATCGTTCAAAAGAACTTTACTACTGAAAGCGACAACGACCTTAATGGACACGGCACCCATTGCGCCGGTACTATCTTTGGGCATGATGTTAACGACGCCCGAATCGGCATTGCCCGTAACGTCAAACGAGCGCTTATCGGTAAGGTACTGGGCAAAGGCGGTAATACCTCGGCCACAATCGCCCATGCCATTGAATGGGCGGTAGACGGAGGTGCTAACGTAATATCCATGTCACTGGGTATCGATTTTCCGGGATATGTTGATTTTCTTGTCAACAATGCAGGCTACAATATAAATCCGGCCACCTCTATTGCCCTGGAAGCCTATCGGGCCAACGTCAACCTTTTCACCGAATTGTCCCGTTATGTAGAGATGCAGGGTTCTTTTGGCCAAGGGACAATAATCGTTGCCGCCTCCGGCAACGAAAGTAAGCGGCCGGAATACGAAATTGCCGTCGCACCACCGGCTGCAGGAACCGGTGTAGTCTCTGTCGGAGCTCTCCAAAAAACCAACAGTGGTCTGGGCGTAGCCTACTTCTCTAACAATCAGGTGGACATTGCAGCGCCGGGCGTTAATATCATATCGGCATTTCCCGGAGGCGGCCTTCGATCTATGAGCGGTACCAGCATGGCGACTCCTCATGTTGCCGGAGTGGCAGTTTTATGGGCGCAGCGACAGTTGGAAATGACCGGCAGGATAGAAAATCAGGCCCTTCTGGTGCGGATCCTTGCCAGTGGAACTTTCGACTCGCTGGCAAATGGGGTTGAAGAAGAAGATGTCGGTACCGGCATTGTTCAGGCACCACTTATCTAGCCCGCATTTCTCATGAACATTGTGTCGATTTTCAGAATATATTGTTTTTTCAAGAGGTTCGACAGTTTTTCATTTTTTCTCTTAATCAACACAATGTTCACCAAAGGTCAGCCCATGCGGCGCCATCTTCGTCAGTATTTTGGTAGTGAACATAGCCTACTATGGTTCACTACCAAAAACTTTGAAGCTGACGCCGCCTGAACTGATGAGAAATCCGGGCTAGGAGAGCACACTAAAAATATACAGCACCCTGATCAACCTGCAGTTAAGCCCGGTTTAGGAATTCGAATCGGTGCCGGTCGAACAAGGCTGACTGCAGGTAAGTTGTTTTTCTTCCAGCTATTAAACCCAGAAACCCCTGTGGGAAGTAACACATGAAGATCGCAAGCCTGTTAAAATATACTCTTCTGTTACTCCTGCTCGGGGTGACAATGGGTTGTGTTCATCAGTTGCCCGAACATGCCAAGCCGCGGTTTCTAGCACCCAACCCCGATGATCCCATCAGCAGAAATGGGTTCAGCTATCGATTATTGGAGATGAGCGATTTTCAGGCGAAGTTTCTTCCGGTCGATTATCATCAGTACAGTCACAAAATCGGTGCCCTGTCATGTATAAGCATTCGACCTTCAAGAGGGGCAAAAATTAAAATAGTTCAATCATATTTTCAAGATATTTTATTTTATGGCGGGACAATCTCGGAGCTCAAATTTGAGGCATTCTTCTTTCCCGGTTGCTCGTGGTGGAACAAGGATATTCCAAAGAGTAGAGAAGAATATGTCCTCCAGCATGAGCAGATCCATTTCGCACTGGTGGAACTGGCTGCACGTAAACTGACCGATGAAGTCGGTTATGAGGTAAAAAATTATCTTGCTATCGGAAATACCCACGATCAGATCCGTGAAGAGATAACGGAAAAGCTGAAAAATATGGTCCGCAAAATGATGGAAGTGAGTCTTGAGGATCATACTGACTTCGATAAAGACACATCAATGTTTTATGACCCGCAGGCTCAACAGAAGTGGTTGGAAAATGTCCATATCCGGCTCAGCGAACAGGATAGCCTTTAAACTGATTTTTCAATTTACCAATAATTTTCATATTGCAGGGATGTAGGGCGGTTCTCAATCCACCCATGTTATTTTCCATGCACGTTTCCTTCATCTCTACCGGAGAGGAGAAAATGAAAACTATTGCACTGCTGTCAATTTTATTTTTTTCTGTAAACGGATACACAGCTGACCAATGTCCTCATGAACAGGCTTTTTGTGAGAATGGCTGGGTCATCCATTGTGAAAAAGATTTTCATCGGATTTTGCATGAAAATCTCAAGAAATTTATACCGGAGATCGGCACTGATCTTGTGCTGGATGATGCGGAATCCTACATATCAGATTTTTCGCATGATTATTATCTGATCATGTGGGTTATCATTTTGGACAGGGTTTCAACTGTAAAAGACGAAATGTGGGGAGACGTCGCCTTTTCAATGACCGGTCCTCATTCCGGGGAATATACGGAAATCAGATGGTATGATCCTGTAACCCGGACGAAGCATATTGTTTATAATCCAGAGTATTCTTTCTGTCTCACTACCAAAATTCCCCTGGCCTGCAATACGATTTTTTAGCAGGTCAATTTTTACTGCAATCACGCCATTAAATGATTACCCCATAGCCAATTTCTGAAAGGTAAAACATGGAAAGAAAATTTGACCCCAAAAAACTAGAAAAACTTAACAATCCTAACAGATTAAAAGACATTTCTCCCGAGTACATTTGGAAGAAACTAAGAATAATCAATCCAACTGTATTGGTTGATATAGGCGCCGGAACTGGCTTTTTCACAGTACCTTTTCTTCAGTATTTAGAAAACGGGAAAATTTACGCCTGCGACCTCTCTGAAATCATGATTGATTGGATGAAAAACAACGTATGCATCAAATATCCAGGGGTAATCCCTGTAAAGATGGAAGAAAATACCGTTCCACTCGAAAATGGAATAGCTGACCTGGTCTATATGATCAACCTTCACCATGAACTGGATAATCCAGAGAAAATCCTGCAAGAATCGCAGAGGTTATTAAAATCAACCGGCTCAATATTCATTATAGATTGGAAAAAAGAAGATATGTCTGAAGGTCCTCCAACGCATATAAGGTGTTCGGCATCACAGGTAAAAGACGAATTGGAAAGTGCTCACTTCAGCAATATCCGAGTATTTGATGATATGAAAAAACATTTTCTTGTTATTGCTGATAAATAGCGACCCTCTTCAACAAACTGCTGCGTCAGGAAATTCTGATAATTCATTGAATTCGAGAAGTATCTCCCGTTTGATAAATCAGATAAAAAATGATGTAATCGCCGTAAAATAGTACAGTCCACAGAGTTGATCAGCGACCGATCCTGGACTACTACTACTGAAAGCACCCGCCATAACAGAAAAAAACAAAAAAAGCGCGCCAGAGAGCAGAACTGAACTATAGTTGCCTATGTTCATTGCTTCGGCGACGAAAGAGATGCAGTGAGATCGGCTGGCCTTCGGTGAACATTGTGGAAATTTCAGATTTAGAAAATCGAAAGTAGTATATTTAAATTTCATAATTTAAATGCAATTCACACAATGTTCATGAGAAATCCGGGTTAGTACAGAGGCCGGAAGAGAGGATGTCCATAAAGCGATCCTCCTTAAAGAGCAATATAGAATCGTTTCTGTCACGCACAAGACATTGCTGCCAGCTCAGCGTCATGAACGGCCAGGTCGGCTGACAAGCTTTTTTACGACGCCATCAGTTTTCGCTGCACATACTCTTCCAGCTTACACTGGTCCTTGGCAAAATTTCGAATACCCTCAGCAAGCTTTTCCACTGCCATTGGGTCTTCATTATGCCTCCAGCGCATGTCTTTTTCCAAGAAGGCATATTTTTCCATTTCCATCGACCTGGCCTGCTGAGGATCAAGTTTACGGTCGACATCACCCGCCATGGCTGCCAGTTCATCAAACAGCTGGGGAGAAATAGTCAACAAATCACAACCGGCCAGCCCCAGTACCTGCCCTACATTCCGAAAGCTTGCCCCCATAATCTGGGTTGAGTAGCCATGATGTTTGTAGTAGTAAAAAATCTTCCGCACAGACTGCACTCCCGGATCCTCTTCAGGTGTATAAGCATCGATACCATCCTTAGCTTTATACCAGTCGGTAATCCGCCCGACGAAGGGCGAAATAAGGGTCACACCCGCCTCGGCGCAGGAAACTGCCTGTGCAAAGCTGAACATCAGGGTCAAGTTACAGTGGATTCCCTGCTTTTCAAGAGTCTCTGCGGCTCGAATTCCCTCCCAGGTCGAAGCCAGCTTGATGAGGACACGATCCGATTCGATACCGAACTCTTGATACATTTCCATCAGCTCGTTGGCCTTGCGAATACTGCCCTCGGTATCGAACGATAATCGCGCATCGACTTCCGTCGACACCCGCCCCGGTACAATGGAGAGAATCTCACGACCGAAAATTACCGACAGACGATCCATAATGAGAGCCTTGCGAACACTGAGATTTTCCGCCTTAGCCCTGCCATATTCCATGGCTTCTTCGACCAGAACACGATATTGCGGCAATTGCGCTGCGGCATAGATCAGGGAAGGGTTAGTCGTTGCATCCGTCGGTCTATATTCAGCGATTGCATCGAAATCGCCGGTATCGGCGACAACGGTGGTCATAGTTTTTAATTGGTTTAGCTTGTCCATAACTTTCACCTCAGTTAATAAATCCAGGGGGATGATCATGTCACAATCGCTGCCGGCACCTTTGCCTGAAGAAGAGATGTTCTTTGCCGCGATTGTATTTCCAAAATGAGAGATTGAGAACGGATCATTTATAGCCAGCTGACTCCAGCATTGCCCAGCTAATATCTTCATTGGTTCCACAATAATTTTCATCCTTGCGGCGCCGGGCCATATGCTCGAGAATTTCTTCGGCTAATATTTTGCCAAGCTGCACTCCTTCCTGGTCAAAAGAGTTTATATTCCATATAAATCCCTGCATGACGATTTTAGTTTCGTAAAGAGCCAGAAGTGCACCCATGGTATATGGAGTCAAACGGTCGGCAAGCAGAACACTGTTGGGTCGGTTACCGGCAAAACGTTTGTTGGGGTTCTCGTGTTCGCGGCCGGTTGCCATGGCCAATGACTGGGCCATCAGGTTGGCCAGCAGTTTATCCTGGGATGTAGTCTCTTTGATAACGATATCTTTTTGATATTGATTATGAAGGAAGCCAATAAATTCAACCGGCACAATGGTAGTACCCTGATGGAGAAGTTGATAAAAGGCATGCTGACCATTGGTACCCGGCTCACCCCAGACGATGGGACCGCTCTGCACGGGAAGATCATTGCCTTGGCGGTCGATGGACTTACCGTTGCTTTCCATGTCGCACTGCTGCAGATGGGCGGCAAAACGAATCAGCGCCTGACTGTAGGGAAGGACAACTAGTGTCTCATGTCCTAAGAAAGTATGATTCCAGATGCCGAGCAGGGCCATGAGCAGGGGAATGTTTCGCCGAATATCCGGCTCTTCCGCTGCCTGGTCAATATCGTTGGCCCCGCGCAAAATTTCCATGAGAGCCTCGTATCCCAGCGCAAATCCCAACATCACCCCACCGACCATGGAAGTTGCGCTATAGCGGCCGCCAATATAGTCAAACATGTAAAAAGAACGGAGATACCTGGAAGGATTGTCCATGGGACTGCCCTTGCCGGTCACTGCGATAAAATGTTTATTGGGGTCGAGACCCGCTGCTATAAAGGCCTCCCTAACCAACTCCTCATTGGTCAGGGTCTCAAGGGTGGTGCCGCTCTTTGAGACCACATTTACCAGGGTGCGGCTCAGATCGAGCCCTTTGAGGACTGCGGCTGTGTCGTCCGGGTCGACGTTGGCAATAAATTGCACAGAGCGTCCTTCAATCACATAGGCAGCCAGGGCCAGATAGAGCGCGCGTGGCCCCAGGTCTGAGCCGCCAATGCCGATCATGACCATATTGGTAAATTTTTTTCCCTCCTCATTAACGAGACGCCCCTCTTCAAGGTCCTTCAGAAATTCCTGCAGTTTGTCAAGCTCCGTTTTGGCTTGGGCCGTTGCTTCGGGATGGACCGGCGTATCGAAAAGGTCTCGTACGGCAGTGTGTAAAACCATCCGTTCTTCGCTTTCGTAACCGTCTATTTTATTGATTACATTGCCCCGTTTCATCTCCTTGAATTGCTGCACAACCTGACTTCCATCGGCTAATTCCTGCAAGGCGTTCAGCACGGCAGCATCCACCCGCTGGGTCCCATACAAGAGCTTGAACTTTCCCGTTTGACAGGCAAAGGAGAGTACTCGATCACGGGTAAGTGCATTAGGCTGGTTGAGTGAAAATGGCTTTTCAGCCATTTTTCGAAGTTTGGCAAAGGCAGGATGAGATACTATACCTTGATAATGAGTCATTTTTTTATCCCTTTGTTATTTTTGATAGAATCGTGAAAAAATATTCAACACACATACATATTCATGAAGTGGCTATAAAGCCAAAAAATCATGGAGAAAAGCCGGCTATACTTTTTATTAATCAAAACGATAATCATATCCATGAAACTGAGATGTTTTATGGGCAACACTTCATGACTTATCTCCTTTTCCAATTATGGTACTTCTCCACCCATGCCAACAGTTTTTCCGGGGCGTGCGCACGTTTCCATTCCCCTGCTGCATATTTATTAGCCTCGGCAAGAGTTGGGTAAGTATGGATGGTCGACATGATTTTATTAAGACCAAGACCATGCTTCATGGCCAGGACGAACTCAGCCAGAAGATCACCTGCATGCTCACCAACAAGAGTAACCCCAAGAATACGATCTTTACCGGGTGCAGTGAGAACCTTGACAAATCCATGGGCCGCGCTGTCGGTAATGGCTCTGTCAAGATCTTCCAGGTCGTAGCGGGTGACTTCAACGTCGATATTTTTCTCGCGTGCTTCCTGTTCATTCAGACCTACTCGTGCAATCTCCGGATCGATGAATGTTGTCCATGGTATGACTGAATAATCTGCCCTGAATTTTCTGAATTCCCCGAACAGGGCATTTACCGAGGCATACCACGCCTGATGGGCGGCAGTGTGGGTGAACTGATATGGACCAGCCACATCACCAGCGGCAAAGATGTTGGGATACAGGGTTTCCAAATATTCATTGGTTATTACTGTTCGATCCGTGGCAATACCAAGATCCTCCAGGCCATAGCCTTTGAGCCTTGCAATCCGGCCGACTGCACAGATAAGCGCATCAAACTCCAGACGTTGTTCCCGGCCTTCATGTTCAACCACAATGAATTTTTGTTCGCCGTCACGTTCACAGCGCAGCGCTTTATGACCGGTCATAACCCGGACTCCGTCTTTCGTCAAAGAGGCTTTCGCAATCTCTGAAACCTCCTCGTCTTCCCGGATAAGAATTCGTGAAGCCATCTCTATCTGCCATACCTGTGAACCCAGTCTGGCAAAGGCCTGAGACAATTCACAACCGATTGGTCCGCCTCCAAGGACAACGAGCCTTGAGGGTGCCTCATCCATCCTGGCGAAAGAATCCCATAGGTTGTCGCTGGTAAAGTAACCGACATCATCGAGTCCGGGCAAAGGCGGGACAAACGGTTGAGCCCCTGCAGCAATGACGATAGCCCTTGAAGTTAAACGCCTGGTGCCGCCGTCATTGAGAGTAATTTCAACAGTCCATGGATCTAAAAGCCTTGCATATCCTGAAAGAACATCAACACCAAGGCTTGTATAACGCTCGCTGCTGTCATGGGGAGCAACGGTCGCGATCACGTTATTGATCCTGCTCATCACTGTGCGAAAACTGAATTTCGGCTCGGCTGCATCAAGACCATAGATATCACCGTGACGGATGTGGTGGGCAAGCTTGGCACTTTTGATCAATGCCTTGCTGGGTACGCAACCGTAGTTGAGGCAGTCGCCACCCATTTTCTCCGCTTCAATTAAAGTAACTTTGGCCTTAACAGCCGCACCGATATAAGCGCTGACCAGCCCTGCAGCACCGGCACCTATGACAATGAGATTACGATCGAATGTTGCCGGTTTTGTCCACCGCGCATAGACTCTGCGCTTTTTAATAAAATCGACGATTTTCTTGCCGATCAGGGGAAAGATACCGAGGATGGCAAAGGATATCACTAGAGAGGGCGACAGTATGCCGCTGAGGCTGTCAATCTGAGCAAGCTGCGTGCCCGCATTAACATACACAACTGTGCCAGCCAGCATGCCGACCTGGCTGACCCAGTAAAAAGTCCAGGTACGAATAGGTGTCAATGCCATCAACAGGTTGATCAGAAAGAAAGGGAATACAGGGACAAGGCGCAGGGTAAAAAGATAGAAGGCTCCTTCCCGCTCAATGCCTTTGTTGATGGTATGCAACCTATCGCCAAAGCGATTCTGGACGGTATCACGCAGAATGAAGCGGGCAACGAGAAATGCCAGAGTCGCCCCGATAGTTGAGGCAAAGGAAACAATCACCAATCCCCAGAAAAGTCCGAAGAATGCCCCCGCCGCAAGTGTTAACACAGCAGCTCCAGGCAGAGACAATCCGGTAACCGCAATATAAAGAATGAAAAAACTCAATCCGGCCAGAAGAGGAGATCCGCTGCGCCAGTTGTCCAGTTGAGCCTGAGCCGACTTGATGCCTTCGAGGGACAGGTATTGATTTACATCAAAAATCCAATAAGCGGATACCGCAACCACGACTGCAGAGGCAATGAGATATTTTTTCATAATCTTCTCTCTTTATATTTAAAAGTGGATAAAAGAACCCTTTGCATTCTCTGTCGCGGCAGAGGGATGATTCCTTACACAAAAATATGATTATTGAAAATTATCAAACTCGTAAAAACCCAAAAATCCGTGAGGGTAGTTAAAAAACTCCATTTGCTATTACGAAAAAGGCTGTCATCGATATAGATCGACCATCCTGCTTGGTGCTTTCGTCGGTTGTTCGAATTTCTTCATTAATAATTTTTATCTGTTTTTCTTACATTAAGTGATGTTGGGTCAAGATGATACCGCCTGAATCGTTGAAAGATCCAGGTTTGAAGTATATAAGTATCAAAAATAAAAAAATGAACTGAAAGCCTATATCAACCTGTATTTATATACTTTTTAGATTGTTCTGTTTGCAATACCGATATCTTGGCAAGCTGTGCAATGGCGGAATCATAAAACGTGATAATATTTTAGATTCCTAACTCATATTTCCCTGGTCCAGATTACCGTGAGATAATCGAGCATTGTGAGACTCGTTCCCTAAGTTGAAGAAATAAAATGAACACTTGTCTATTTTTATTGCCTCAGCAACCAATAAGACACGGCAAGATAAATTGCTTTCAGCGAACATTGTGTATCTCCTCTTCGAGATGCTGCTCTTTTCAGCATCCTTTGTGGAGTAATGAGCTTTGATATTTTTTTGATATCGGCAACATTTTTTTATAAAGGTATCTGCTTTACCAAATTGCAAAAGACATAACACCCTGGAACGTTCCTCCCGATAACAGCAAACCCAAGGAGTTGATTCCCAATGGAAGCATTCTATCAAGCACTCAATGACTTCGGCTATACTCACCCGGTTCACCCGACAATGGTATATTTACCAATTGGCGGCGTCATGGCAGCATTCATCTTTGCAATAATCGCCGTACTTTTCAGACGTTCCAGTTTCGCCGACACTGCCAGACACAGTATTCTCCTGGCTTTTATTGCCTCTTTTCCGACGATTTATTTGGGTTATATGGACTGGCAGCTTTTCCACGGCGGCAGCTGGATATTTCCCATCAAGATGAAAATTGCCCTGGCCACCCTTCTTGTCATTCTTCTTTTTATAACATTGCTTAATCACTATAGATACAAGTCCGGTATGAAAGTTATCCTTCCGCTCTACCTTCTGTGTTTTCTCAATGTAGTGGGCATTGGTTATTTTGGAGGTGAGATTGTTTTCGGTGGTCGCGGTGCATCACACAGTGCTTCAGTGGTAGAAACAAATACGACTGCTCCCCAATTGCAGAAAAGTATCACCTTTAATGAAGTTTCAGAAATATTTGAACAACATTGCAATATGTGCCATGCAGGCTCCAGTGCGCCTCATGGGCTTCAATTGGATAGCTATACACAGGTGATGGCCGGCGGTGAACATGGTGAGGTTATTGTTCCCGGGAAACCAAATGAAAGTGAACTTATTTTACGAATCGAAGGAAAGAGCAAACCGGCAATGCCCTTCAGGCAGCCTATGTTGCCAGAAAACACCATCCAAACTATTGCCCATTGGGTAGAGGAAGGCGCACCCAAGGGCGATGATGCGAAAAATGTGGTGGCGCCCTAAAAACTCATTATCGAAAGTCGAGAAGGGAGTGGAATATAAAAGAAGGAAGGTATTATTGGAGTAAGGATTACTACATCAAAAAATCTCAGGTGATGAAGGAGGTAATTATGGGATGTAAAAAACTGATAATACTTATGACTATCATATCCTTGAATGCAATGGCAACTGTAGCCATAGCTGTTCAGGATATGCCTGAACCCGAAGCCGCATCATTCTGGACATACATGACCGAAACCAATCCATATACGGAATGGAAACCGTGGCCTAAAAAAGAGGATATGTATCCCGGAACAAGTCCTCATGGAGCGTTTTTGAAGCTTTTCGTCAACGATGTTGCATTAAAAGCTATCAAAGAAGATAAGCCTATGCCCGATGGCGCAATAATAGTGAAAGAGAATTATGGAAAAGATAAAGAAAAGTTGATGGCTATCACTCCGATGTATCTAAAAAAAGGATACAATCCAGATGCCGGCGACTGGTTCTGGGCGAAGTATGGACCTGAAGGCGAAGTCATGGCTTCCGGAAAAGTAGAGGGTTGCATTGGATGTCATCGCACACAGGATAACTGGTTGTTCACAGAAAAAAAATAAAAGTTAGAAAAGATTGCGACAGCTATGATCGCAGTAATCGGAACGCTGTTTGTGAAATGTCCTTTTTATAAATACCTTTCTTCTTTTATTTGTCCCTACAAATACTTAATCAGATTTCCTCAAATCGATTCAAATAGAGAGGAGTGATGCCATGAATTTAAAAGAAAAAATTAATGAAAAAAAAGCACAATTTCAATCAACCGCTTCAGAGAAAAACCAAGAGGTTATGAAGCGCGCAATGAAAGAACTGCAAGATTCAGGTATTTTGGACAGAGCCTCAGGAAAAAGCGATAAAGCCCCCGATTTTACAGTTGAAAATTATGCAGGGAAATCTATCAACCTCAAAGAAACACTTTCGAGGGGTCCGGTTGTTCTAGGTTTTTACAGGGGGCGATGGTGACCTTTTTGCAATCTGGAGCTGGAGGCTCTGGAAGAAGTCCACTCAAAAATCAAAGCTGAGGGTGCCGCCCTTTTGATGATTTCTCCCCAGACCGGGGAACAATCCCAAATCTTCGTGAAAGAAAAAAATCTTACCGTTGAACTGCTAAGCGATCCGGATAATCGAATTGCCGAGAAATATGGCATTGCCTATACTTTTCCCGAAGATCTCAAACAGGTTTACCTGGAGATGGGAATCAACCTGGAAGAATATAACGGAAATGCTTCCTGGAGATTACCCTTGGTTGCACGCTATATAATTGATCAGGAGGGCATCATCCAATATAGCTTTGTCAGTGTAGATCACACCGACAGAGCCGATACTGAGGATACCCTTGATGTCTTGAAAAAGTTACGGGGCGATAAGCAATAGGCCTGATAGGTTTTTTAATCAATACTGCCTCGATAGCTATTCGATCGACAGATTGAACAGGATGATTGCTGAAAAGCAGAATAAGCCGCAGGCGTTTAGGACTAGCCCGCATTTTTCATCAGTTCAGGCGGCGAATCAAACAATCCCGCCATTAGCCCTTAATGTTTGTCCGTTAATCCATGAGCCGTCGGGACCTGCCAAAAACGCGACGGCTGCGGCGATATCTTCCGGTTGGCCCAGACGCTCAAGAGGTGTAATTTTTGCAAGATGGTCAATGACTTCCTGTGTTTTTCCATGAAAGAATAAATCTGTCGCGGTAGGTCCCGGAGCGATTGCATTAACAGTAATGTTCCTGCCGCGAAGTTCTTTCGCGAGGATTCCAGTCATCGCTTCAACTGCGGCTTTAGTAGCTGCATAGACGCCATAAGTCGGCTGAAGCAGACCTACAATACTTGATGATAGATTAATTATGCGGCCACCATTTCGAATACGTTTCGCTGCTTCACGCAGACTGTTGAAAGTACCTTTAAGATTAACAGCGAGTTGACGATCAAAGGTTGCATCATCAGTTTCGGCTATGTTTGAGAGCGTCATAATACCCGCGTTATTGACCAGCACATCAATACCGCCATAAGCTTCTTCCGTAGCATCAAACATACTCCGTACAGCAGCCGGATCACTGACATCTGCTTTTATTGCAAGAGCCTGACCGCCATCCGCTTTAATCCTGCCCACCAGGGCTTCCGCAGCTTCGGCATTGCTTGAATAATTAATAACTACTGCATAACCATCACCAGCCAGTCGTGCTGCAATTGCAGCACCGATTCCACGTGATGAGCCGGTTATGATTGCTACCCTGTTGTGTGAAGTTGTCATGTTCTTCTCCGAATTGAGGATCTATAAATGCAAGACCAACGGTAATGAATATTTCAGTTTTTTTGCGCTTAATCTGAATAATATTATCATTATATAGAAGACATTCAATGCGAATACAAAACGACGGCTAGGACTGCCCATTACCCATAAGTCAGCCAATACATATTATCCACCCTCAAGTAGGGAAAAGCCCATGCACATGAATTGAAGTACTGTGTATCCCTGCCATATAATTTGATGGCCTGGGGGTGGATCACCTTTGCGACCGAGATACCCTCCCATCTTTGCTACGCACCGTACAGCGTCACCAAGCGTTACCGGGAGCTTTGCACTTTTTTTTTTCATACGCTTGCAAGGTCCTGAGTTCTAAGTCGGAGAATAAAATCTCGGCTGGTAATTCCGGAGTCTCTCTGCCCAGCAATGTCATAAGCATGATCCGCCAGGCGATAACCAGGTTGATGGCGATGGCCCGGCGGAGACGCTCAGCAGTTTCGTGGGCCAAGTCCTCGATACCGCAGCCTGACTTTAACACACGGTGCCAGTCCTCGACACGCCAACGACGAATGTACCACCGCAGACACTGTTCAGCATTAGCTGCCGAGGTAATGTTGATGGTTGTCAATAAAAACCACTCTACGGCTTCAGTATCGGCCGGCGGGTGTTCTTCTACGGCATGAACCAACCAGAGTTCGATGGGGTCCTTATCGCTATGGTAGCGCGCAGGTTTGAGCTGGACACGAATATAACGTATTGCCATATCAGCCAACCTTCCAGGTCTGGCAGGTTTGGCCTTTTGTTTACTTTTTTTGGGGCGGACGCTTTGGCGTGGAATGTTAATTTGTATCCGACTCGCAACAGGCACCTGCCGGGCAGTCTCGAACAATTTGAACGGCTCTTCAACAGTACAACGATTGTATTGAGCCCGCACCAGCAGATCGACACCGGGATTTCTCCGTTGCTCGTCAAACAATTCAAAAAAATCCGCTTCTCGGTCACAAACGTGAACCAACCGTGTCCGAGATAGCTTAGCGGATAATGCTACTAGATCGCGATGATGCTCAAGCCAGACAAAGGTTTCTTTCTCTTCAATTGGAATGGCGTAGGTCGGACGCTTGTCCTTCTTCGATTTACTTACAGGCGCTAAACATTGAGCTTTTACAACCCCTAAAGGCAACCCATTTGGAGCCACCGCAAACGTGGAGTGCAGAGTCAGTCCACGACTCTTAGCCCCCGTCTGGTTGCTTCCTAACGTGCCAAGTCCCTGGCACTTCTCCAGATTAGTGTAATTCAGTTCGCTTCCATCCTGAATGCATAGTACCGTCCTTTGTCCCATCATCCTTCTGATGGTACGTTCACGATGAGATGCCAGGATGTTGTCCATGGTTACCGTCGACTCCTCGGGTTGATCAATCATGCGGTAATAAGCTTTGACTTTGGGCCAGTCACCCTTGGCAACTCCGCTAAAGGCTCGACTCGGTTCTTGTGCTTTGTCTTGTGCCACGCTCACCAACCTTTTGCTCAATCTGGCATCTCCTAAAGGAGCGCCACCAAACTCGTTTTCCGCCCAATGCTCGTTTTCCTGCCCCTGGGTAGGAGACAAGGCTCCGAGACCGGCATCGGGGGGCAAGCCTAGTTTGCTACGAAAGTCTTCTTCCAGTGAATAAACATAAATCGCCTTTTTACTTTTTGCCGATTGATGGAAACGATCCTGTCTGCCGCGACCTTTGGTGTTGCCAACCTCTATCCAATTCGCTGCCCTATAGCATGTTCCCGAATAGTGCTCGGTATCCACAAAGCTCTCTACCAGATAGGGTCTATAACCATACTGCCGTTCAAAATCTGCTGATAAAGCAGCCATGCTCATACCCAGAACCTTGGAGGCCAAATTGCAACTCCGTACGCTGGGGCGAATGAGAAAACGGCTCATTCCCACCACCGCATGCAAATACATCCGGCGCTGCTCACCATCCCAGCCGATCCACCTGTCTCGATCGGCCAAGTGCAAGGCTGCGGCTCCAAAACCCAAACCACCGAGCCAGCCATGCTGTGAGACGATGAGGTAGCGTAGTTGCCGCCCCACCAGGGGGCCCGCACCTTGTGGATGTTCCTCGATCATTAGCTCGTTCCAGACCCGCATATGTTCTGAATCTGTAACCAGTAACAACTCAAGTCCCTGAACAGCTTCGACTCGTGAGGGAACATCGACGGGTAATGCAACCGGTTCCGGCAAACGTCGTGGAGAACC
>JBARUR010000212.1:0-2058 GCA_049645845.1 Desulforhopalus sp.
ACCTGAACCTACATGTTCGGGTGGAAAACAGCCATGTTGATGAAACAGGCTTCGGTTTGGATTATGTTTTGGATTATCTGTCGTACCTGCCAATATTTTCAGTCTAAGGTAATGAAGGGGGATTCTAATTTCCTTGATTAACATTCGGAGTGTCTGGAAACCAGCCAACACCGTGGTTGGTTGCAGGAAGGAACTTAATTGACATGTGCAACCGAAAGGGTTACGTTGAAGTATCATGATAAAATCATTTAAGCATAAAGGATTGGAACATTTTTTCTATGACGGCAGCAGAAAAGGTATCAAAGCCGAGCATGCCAGCAGGCTGGAGAGGCTTCTAGATCGGCTTAATGCCGCAAGTGACATCAACGATATGAACTACCCAGGATCATTTCTTCATCAGTTGAGAGGAGATAAAGAAGGTCAGCATTCAGTTCGAGTTTCCGGCAACTGGAGAGTTTTCTTCGAATTTAAAGATGGGGACGCATATATTGTAGATTATGGCGACTATCATTGAGAGGTACAAATGAATAGAATGACAAGGCAACCAACACATCCAGGTAATATTATAAAAGAAGACTATCTTTCACCATTATCTATCAGCATAAAAGATATGGCTCTTGCCCTTGGAGTTTCAAGGAAAACCCTCTCAAAAATTATTAATGAAAGAGGTTCAATAACCCCTGAAATGGCGCTACGATTATCAAGAGCTTTTGATACTACACCCGATCTTTGGATGAATCTGCAAAAGAACTATGATTTATGGCAGGCTGAAAATTCATCCAGCACATGGAAGACAGTAAAGCCATTATCTCTTGACCTTTTGCATTCACATTGAAATTTCAGCGATATGTTGGGACATTGCACTGCAAGTGTTATCTAATAGGAAGGCTATGAAATGAGAATTTCGAATTGGTGATGGAGTTAGAAATATGAATACGCAAACAAGACCGGTATCCGAAATTAGCCGTCGGGCTACTCACATTTTATTCAAAGAAATGGGTGTCGTAGACACTATTCGCTTTCTGAGCCAATTCTCTGTAGGTCAAGGTGACTATACAAAAGAGCGTGGTAATTGGCTGGGTGAAATATCCATGGATGATACCATAGCTCAAATTAAAACCAAAAAAAATAAAGCTCAACCATAGCATCAAGAGGGACTAGCAAGCCCGCGCCTTTTTCTGAGTGGTTTAAAATCTCGCAGGGCCTCACGGGCGCATTATTTCGATGGGAAGTGCCATTAATCAAGCCGCTGCGAGCCTTGATCAACATCCGGATGACCTTTAGATGTGAAGAAAAAAACGTCGTCCTTTCAGGACTTGGAGAGTGGGGAGCTATACGGTGGTTGAAAGAACCGGCTATTATGACTTTTCCCTTCCGGGGTATTGCATATCGATAAATTCTTACCGATATCCCTGTTGTGTCTGTTCCGCAGTCCGGCCACGGTTCTTGATTAATGAGAGTACCTTACTTTTACATCGGGATGCGACGCATCCATGGGGAAGTTGCCATGCGGCGCATGGCAACCAGGATTAAATGGGAAGAAGGAAACACATACGATGTTGAAATTGTTGATTATCATTAAGGTGAAATAATGACTAAAAAACTACCTCCAATAACACCAGGTGACATTCTTCAGGAAGAATTTCTTAAGCCGATGGAGATCTCTCAAGCTCAATTGGCAAGAGGCATAAATGTGCCTCCAAATCGCATAAATCAGATAATAAATGGCAAACGTGAATTAACTGCCGACACGGCATTATGGCTAGGGAAATACTTCAATATTGAACCTGAATTCTGGTTGAATCTCCAGATGAGATTTAACATGAAAATAGCACAAGAAAAGGCAGGAAAAGAAATAGAGAGAGAGGTTAAAAAATATATTCCTCCAACTAATCATGTAAGCCAAAATCCAGCCTGACAATAAAAATTTGCCGAACCACGGTGGCTACTCTTCTGTGTCAGAGAAGTTTTCATGAGGATGCAACGCGCATCCAGAGGGAAGTTACCATGCGGCGCATGGTAACCAGGGACTGCGCTGTGCTGCTCATCCGGATATTA
>JBARUR010000213.1:0-55066 GCA_049645845.1 Desulforhopalus sp.
GATGCTAAAACTTTGTTGGATGTGCTGGAACAACATATTGCCATTCAACCCGATTCCTTGCATATCACCCTTTTACAGGGAGATGACGAAATTCGCATAAGCTACGAAATGCTGCAACAGGAAGGACAAAAGGTGGCAGTCCGACTGAGGCAGCTTGATCTGGAGCCGGGAGCGTCCGTGGCAATCATGCTGCCAACCTGTCCTGACTATTTTTATGCATTCTGGGGCATACTCTGCTGCGGCGGTGTACCCGTGCCGCTCTATCCACCTGCTCGCCCAACCCAGATCGAAGAGCATGTGCGGCGTCACAGAAAGATTATCTCCAATGCAGGGGCAAAACTCCTCATAACAGTACCCGAAGCAAAACCAGTGGCCAGGCTGCTCAAAAGCCAGGTGCCTGAGCTGTGGAAAATAATTACCACTGATAATCTTTACGCTGAATCGGCCAAAGAATTCGCGCTGCCGCACAGTGAAAATGATGTTGCTTTTCTACAGTATACATCAGGGAGTACCGGTGATCCGAAAGGCGTGATTCTCACCCATGCTAACCTGCTTGCAAATATCAGGGCCATGGGCCGGGTCTGCCGGGTGACGCCCCGTGATGTTTTTGTCAGCTGGCTGCCGCTCTACCATGACATGGGGTTGATCGGTGCCTGGTTTGGCAGTCTCTGCCATGGCTGCCGTCTGGTGGTTATGTCGCCTCTGTCATTTTTATCCCGGCCTGAGCGATGGCTGCGTACCATTGACCGATTTGGCGGGACCCTTTCGGCTTCACCGAATTTTGGCTATGAAATTTGTGCCACCCGCCTTGACGACGATGAAATTTCCGGCCTGAATCTGAGTTCCTGGAGAATGGCCTTAAATGGAGCAGAACCCGTAATCCCGGACACCTTGAGGAGGTTTCAAAAAAGATTTCAACCCTATGGCTTTAACCCCAAAGCTCTTGCACCGGTTTATGGTCTTGCTGAATCGACAGTGGGACTGGTTTTTCCCGAGCCAGGGAGCGGGGTGCGTGTTGACCATGTTGTCAGGGAGACCTTTGTCGGTTCAGGGAAAGCCGAATCTGCAGCGGATGGGGAAGAGGCTGTGCAGGAGTTTGTCTGCTGCGGTCGACCGCTGCCAGGGCATCAGATCAGGATTGTCGATTCCAGTGACAGAGAATTGCCGGAAAGGGAAGAAGGGCGGCTCCAGTTTAAAGGACCATCTTCAACAAGCGGTTACTTTCGAAATGGTGATGAAACACGCAAACTCTTTCACGGTGAATGGCTGGAAACCGGAGATCTTGCATATATTGCAGGAGGAGAGGTCTATATTACTTCCCGGGTCAAAGATATAATCTTTCGCGGCGGACGAAACATTTACCCTCATGAACTGGAAGACATCATCGGCAATATCCCGGAGATCAGAAAAGGATGTACTGCGGTATTTGCAAGCTCCAAAGACCGCAGCACAACAGAGAAACTGGTGGTGCTGACCGAGTCGAGGCAGACATCTTCCGAGGCTCTCAGTGACCTACGCCGACGAGTCGTTGACGCAACTATAGATCTGTTGGGAATGGCCCCGGATGATATTGTAATCGGGCCTCCCGGAATAGTGCTGAAGACTTCCAGTGGGAAGATCCGCAGATCCGCTTGCCGAGAATTATATGAAAGCGGGGACATTGGAAAAAAAAAATCAGCGGTCTGGCTGCAATTGCTGCGAATGGGGTTCAAAAGTGCAGGGCCGATTCTGCGAAGGTCGGCCCATCGCATCGGCACGTTGCTTTATGCCAGTTATTGCTGGTTGGTTATGGCTTTGGCTGGGATCTCGTTATGGTGTGCACTGATGGTTGTACCTGCAGGTGCGAAATGCTGGCGCATGGCCGGCTGGACTGTTCGGTTACTCTGTAAAATTACCAATATAAAACTGAAGACCGACGGCATGACGAATATGCCGGTTGGCAGGCAGTATATAGTCGTCAGCAACCACATGAGTTATCTGGATTCCATCATATTGACCGGAGTGCTGCCGGAACCCTGTAACTACGTGGCAAAAACGGAACTTGCGAAAAATCCATTTTTGCGTCCGGCCCTGGCAAAGCTTGATGTTTTTTGGGTTGATAGGTTTGATGCCGTCCAGGGGATTTCCGATGCCGCAAAAATAGATGAGGGTATTGACAAGGGTTTGCGGCCAATCTTTTTTGCCGAAGGAACTCTTCAGCGAATGCCGGGACTCTTGCCGTTTCAAATGGGAGCTTTCGTTCTCGCCAGCCGCAGGCAGCTGCCCATAGTTCCTGTTGTCATTAATGGAACACGCAATATTTTGCGGAGCGGATCCTGGTTTCCGCGGCGAGGCACTATTCAGGTGACTGCCTTGCCTCTATGTCTGCCATCCGGGAAAGACTGGGAGGGAGCGATTGAACTAAAAAACAGGGTGCGCCGGGAAATACTTCTGCATGTAGGAGAACCTGATCTAGCTGGAGAATATACATCTCTTTTGCAAATGGGGTTGAAGCCTGCGGAAAAAGATATTCAGTAACAAGTAACAGGAGAACAGAACTACTTTAATCGAAGATGTATCAGTCGTGAAAATAGTCGAAGTGGTATGCTGTCAGATGTTATGGCAAAACAACTAATCTGATTAATATTGGTATCACCAATGTATGTGTCAAGTGATGATATGGCCAGAAAAAACATGGTCCAATTACTGTACCATGTAAATACCTGTTTTGACGTCTTTTGTTTGAGATAAAATCACTTGACAAGTGTCTCTATGTTGAGATATTATTTCCGTGTTTATTCGACTAAAGGTATTATTAAGTCAAATTGGTACTTAGGTATAACCATACCGCCAGGTAGGCACTCAACTGGCTCTTGGGCATAGTATGGAACATCACTCCTAGGTAAGTTCAATTCAATCACTCTATTCTGGAGGCTTTACATGTCAACTACGTTCCAAGCTTTGCTGGCTGCAACTCCCATAATTGTTGCCGGTATTCTGCTCCTCGGTTTTCACTGGTCGGCCCGTCGGGCCATGCCGGTAGTCTACCTGACCGCGGCGGCCATCGCGCTCTATTTTTGGGAAATGAGCTTTAACCGCGTTCTCGCTTCGACTATGCAGGGGATAATTGTTACTATCGCCGTGCTATGGATTATTTTTGGCGCTATCATGCTCCTGAATACGTTGCAGAACTCGGGGGCAATAACGACCATACGTGCCGCCTTTACTGATATTAGCCCCGACAGGCGTGTTCAGGTGCTCATCATTGCGTGGTTATTTGGTTGTTTTATCGAGGGTGCCTCGGGTTTTGGTACCCCGGCCGCGATAGCCGCACCTCTGCTTGTTGCCATCGGTTTTCCGGCGATGGCTGCGGTTATGATCGGTATGATGATTCAGTCCACCCCTGTATCTTTCGGTGCAGTTGGAACACCAATAATCATCGGTGTTACCAATGGTCTTGATCACGCTGCGCTCAGTGCACAGCTTGTGGCTAGCGGTTCAAGCTGGGAAGCCTTTATTCGTCTCATTACTTCGGAAGTAGCTATCGGACACGCAATTGTCGGTACCTTCATGCCGTTGTTGATGGTGCTCATGCTGACGCGTTTTTTTGGTAAAAATAAAAGCTGGTCTGAGGGATTTCCAATGATACCCTTTGCTCTTTTTGCCGGCCTCTCTTTCACCATTCCTTATGCATTGACCGGAATTTTCCTTGGTCCTGAGTTTCCATCTATTGTTGGTGCACTTGTCGGCCTTGCTATTGTAGTTCCAGCCGCAAAGGCAGGTTTTCTTTTGCCCAAAACGAGCTGGGACTTCGCTCCACAGGAAGAGTGGCCGAAGATGTGGATCGGTATGCTTACCCCCAAAAAGCCACAAATTGACGAAGAGAGAAAAATCTCTCTGTGGCTTGCCTGGACGCCTTATCTTCTTGTAGCAGGTATTCTCGTCGCAAGCCGGGTTTTTCCGGCATTTAAAAGCCTGCTCCTCAGCGTTTCATTCGGAGTCAAAGACATTCTGGGTGAAGTTGGAGTGAGCGGTTCGGTACAGCCACTCTATCTTCCCGGTGGAATCTTAGTCTTTGTTTGCCTGGTGACTTTCTTTCTTCACAGGATGAAGCCTGCACAACTGGTATCAGCGGCAACCGATGCGGGAAAAACTCTTCTCGGCGCCGGATTTGTCTTGATATTCACAATCCCGATGGTACGTATCCTCATCAACTCTGGGGTCAACGCTGCTGATCTTGCATCAATGCCTGTTGCCATGGCGAGTTACGTAGCCGAGACCTTTGGCTCAGTGTATCCACTCTTTGCGCCGACTGTTGGTGCACTCGGTGCATTTATTGCCGGTTCAAATACTGTCAGTAATATGATGCTCAGCCAATTTCAATTTGAGGTGGCCGGAGCTCTTAGCGTTTCCGGAGCAATCATGGTATCTCTGCAGGCAATCGGTGCCGCAGCAGGCAATATGATCGCTATCCATAATGTTGTGGCTGCTTCTGCTACTGTTGGTCTTCTCGGTCAGGAAGGCAGGACGCTTCGGATGACAATTTTACCAACGATTTATTATATTGTCGCTGTTGGTGCACTTGGCCTTGTAGCAATTTATGTGCTGAACATTGCAGATCCTCTATTGATGTAACTTCTGCCAAAACTGCTTTTTTGGCAGTACCGCGTTACCCAAAAAAATCTGTGTCCCTTTCCAAGAGGGACGCAGATTTTTTTTGCCTTTTTCATGATGCCTTCCTTGCCTTCCAGTGATTTTGACAAATAATAGGATGAGTCCATGCCGACATTTTTGGTATGTTCGTAAGAACCTTAAATCATCACTCCGTGTGCATGCTGGGAGAGGAAATGAAGTATCCAGGAGTATCCGATCCGGATTTGTGTTTGGTAAATATATCTTCCATAATCGCTCCAAGAAAATATAAGTTCTGGCCCCGAACTCATTCGTGGATTAATTATTAAACCATTCCCCGGATCGGTGTTTTTGCCTGATAATCTACAGGCAACGTTGGTACTTAAAGTTGCCGACAAGATCTCAGCAGACACCATTATGCCTCCCACAAGTCTTTCATACATCATGCAGAGGTCATTTTTTTACAGAGAAATCCCCTATTTTAAGAACATGGATTATAATGTATCCTTATGTTAGTTTTGATGGCGTCGTAAGCTTCGTTGTTCACCGAAGGCCGATTTGATATCGGCGCTTATCGTATCCATTTCAAAAAAAGTTTATCACGATTGCAATGAGAGAATGCCATGCCTCCAACAGCTATAAACAAAACTCATTTTGATGCCGTTTTGTTCGATTTAGACGGTGTTGTTACTGAAACCGCGAAAGTACATGCGGCCTGCTGGAAGAAACTGTTCGATGAGTTTCTGATCGAGCATGCCATTCATACAGGCCAGGCTTTTATTCCTTTTGATATTGCAGAAGATTATAATCGTTACGTAGATGGAAAGTTGCGCCAGGAAGGTGTAAGCAGTTTTCTACAATCCCGGCGAATTCAATTGCCGCTCGGAGAGCCGGAGGATACAGCCGGACAGACAACCATATGGGGATTGGGCAACCGCAAGGACGATATGTTCATGACAATTCTGCGGGAAAATGGCGTTGATATTCTCGAAGACGGCATGGCATTGGTACATCATGTTCGTTCTGAAGGTATCAAAACCGGAGTCGTTTCCTCCAGTAAAAATTGTCAAGCTGTGTTGATTGCGGCGAATATTGAAAAATATTTCGATGTCCGGGTTGATGGAACAACTGTCAAACTGCTGAATATAAGCGGTAAACCTGCTCCGGACCCTTTTCTAAAAGCGGCAGAGCTTCTTGGCGTTTCCCCGGCCCGAGCAGTAGTAGTGGAAGATGCCATTTCTGGAGTCCAGTCGGGCCGTCGGGGCAATTTCGGCCTCGTAGTCGGGGTTGCACGCAAGGGGGATGCAGAGGCGCTTCGAAAAAATGGAGCCGATATTGTGGTCGAGGACTTAAGAGACTTCATAAAATAGTCAGTTCACATTCGGCTTAAAGAATTACCCTGCTTTACGGCAAAGCGGCAATAATCTGGAGATATGATCATGCTTCACCGGGAACGGCTCAATCCTCCCCGCTATATTTATCCGGGCGATGAATGGAAAATCATCGAAAATGCCTTTTATCCCCAATTTATAGGCCAGATGGAGACCATTTTCGCCTTGAGCAACGGCTATCTTGGTATGAGGGGTACTTTTGAAGAAGGAAGACCCTTTTATAATCACGGCAATTTAATCAATGGCTTTTATGAAAGCTGGCCTATTGTATACGGCGAAAAAGCCTATGGTTTTGCCAAAACAGGGCAAACCATCGTCAATCTTCACGACCTCAAAATTATACGACTTTTTGTTGACGATGAACCCTTTTTTCTGCCTACTGCAATCCTGAAAAAGTTCGTGCGTACGCTTGACATGAAAAAGGGGATTCTCACCCGTGATATCATATGGGAAATGCCGTCCGGCAAGTTGATTTCAATTAACTCAACAAGGGTGGTTTCCTTTGAAAATCGACATCTGGCGGCTATTGAATATGAAGTTACTCTGCTGAATTGTGATGCGCCGGTAGTGATCTTATCTGAAATCAAGCCCCATCGTACTATTCGAGGAACTGATGGGGATCCACGGGATACCAGGGTTTTCAGGGAAAAGGTCTTGAACCCGCAAACGAAAAAGGCCAAGGATCTTCAGATTATCCTTGGTTTTATAACAAAAAATAGTCAAATGACACTGGGGTGCGGTTTTGATCATACTATCGAAACAGAAAACCCTATCACCTGGCAGAACGAAGCCTTTGACGATGATGGAAGCGTTCTTTTTTCTGTGGAAGCGAAGCAGGATGTCCCCATCCGGCTCAACAAGTGGATAAGTTATCACTCCTCGCGTAAAACAGCCTCTGAGGATTTATGCAAGCGGGTAGATAGAACTTTGGCCCGGGCAAAAGGATATGGCTTTGCTGCAATTCTGGACTCACAGAAGAAGTTTATGGAGGATTACTGGCGGACTTGCGATGTCAGGATGGCTATTACAGAGAGACGAAGAACAGGCGGCCGTTCAACCGAAGAATGGCAGCAGGCGGTCCGTTGGAACCTGTTTCAGCTCTGTCAGGCATCGGCCCGAACCGAAGGAACCGGGATTCCGGCCAAAAGCCTTACAGGCGATGGATATGAAGGCCATTATTTCTGGGATATCGAAATATATGTGCTCCCATTTCTTATTTATACTAATCCCAGAATAGCCAAAAATCTGCTCAAATTCAGGCACAGCATGTTGGACAAGGCAAGACAGCGGGCCCGCGATGTCAATCAAAAGGGAGCGTTATTTCCCTGGCGGACTATCAATGGTGATGAAGCTTCCGCCTATTATGCAGCCGGCACGGCCCAGTATCATATTAACGCCGATATCATGTTCGGTCTGAAAAAGTATGTAGAAGTAACCGGTGATGTCGAATTTCTTCATAGAGAAGGTGTGGAAATGCTGGTGGAGACAGCTCGTTTATGGCGGGATCTCGGGTTTTTCTCCAAACGGAAAAATGGAAAATTCTGTATTCATGGGGTAACTGGTCCTGATGAATACAATACTGTTGTGAACAACAATACTTATACCAATCTGATGGCGCGCGAGAACCTCTGGTTTGCTGCGGCAACAGTTGATGAACTTCGACTGCTGGATGCAGTACTCTATCAGAGTTTAGTGGATAAAACCGGACTGGAATATGACGAGGTCGAGGAGTGGCGGCGTGCTGCTGATAATATGTATATTCCCTATGATAAGGAGCTTTGCATTCATCCTCAGGACGATAACTTTCTTGATAAAAAAGAATGGGATATAAATGGAACACCCTCGGAAAAATTTCCACTTCTCCTTCATTTTCATCCATTGGTAATCTATCGTCATCGGGTTATCAAACAGACTGACCTGGTCCTGGCGCTGTTTCTGCTGGGTGATGAATTTACCAAAAAAGAAAAAGAGAAAAACTTTATTTATTATGATCGTCTCACTACCGGTGATTCTTCACTTTCCGTCGGTATCCAGAGCATTATGGCTACAGAGATTGGTCAGCATCGTAAGGCGGAAGAGTATGGTCGATATGCAGTATTGATGGATCTGGCGGATATCGGGGGGAATATAGGACATGGCTGTCATATTGCTTCAATAGGTGCATCATGGATGGTGCTGGTGTATGGTTTTGCAGGTATGCGCGATTACAACGGTTGGATCACTTTTAATCCTAGGATTCCCTCGCGCTGTACTTTTTTTCGCTTTAGTCTTACCGTCCGGGGGAGTCTTATGGAAGTCGAGCTTCTTCCTAAAAAAGCAATTTATCGACTTTTGAAAGGACCTCGTATTTCATTTCATCATTCGGAGAAGAAAGTTGAGCTGACTCCGGAAAGCCCAGAGGCAGTTTGTGGTTATACCGGTATGACAACGACTTAAGGTTGGGGGCTGCAACTGTTTTATTCTTTTAGTCTTATGGAAAACAATGTCTTCATATATTCCATATCTTGCAAACAAAAAGTTGAAACGGAGAAGTGAACAATTGCTGAAGAGGATAACCGAACATCATCAAAGAAGAAAAGAACTGGAAAAGTAATAAAATATGAATTATCGCTAGTTTGTTATTGACCATTTATACCGCACCTTAAAATTTTACTTCAAGGAGGAGAAAATGATCATGATGAAGAAAAAGATGATGGCGGCGATATGTGCACTGTTCATCTTGACGCCGGCAATCTGGACGTGTGCGTCAGAAAAACAGCAGCAGGGAAAGGCAATGAGTATCCCCGATAACACCATTGATCCGGCTGTCTGGGGGAAAGCATATCCGACCCATTACGACCTTTGGCAACAGACCGAGGAGCCCACCCCGGCAGGGAAAAGCAAGTACAAGGTCGGTTTCGATGCCGACAACATCACCTATGACAAGCTGTCAATGTATCCCTACATGGCGCTGCTGTTCAATGGCTGGGGGTTCGGGGTAGAGTACAATGAACCCCGAGGGCATGCCAATATGCTGAAGAGTCAGCTGGAGATCGATGCCAAGCGCGTGGGGGCAGGCGGTGTATGCCTGACCTGCAAAACACCTTATGCTCCGATACTTGAAGAAAAAATGGGGGAGGATTATTACAAGCTGCCATTCAGGGAAGTCGTAAACCAGATCCCGGAAAAGCATAGGGAGCTTGGTGTAGCCTGTATTGACTGTCACGACAACAAGGACATGAGCCTCAAAATCTCGCGCGGTTTCAGTCTGGTCAAGGCTCTCGATTCCATGGGCGTCAAATCCGAAGAACTTTCTAAGGAAGAAATGCGTTCGGTTGTCTGTGCTCAATGTCATGTGACCTACAACATCACAAAGACTGCAGAGGGTAAATCTGAAGGTATTTATTTTCCGTGGCAAACCAGTAAATGGGGCAACATCAGCGTTGAAAATATTATCCAGCAGATCCGAAATGATCCGACCAATAAAGAGTGGACCCAGAGTGTCACCGGCTTCAAGCTGGGCTTTATGCGCCATCCCGAATTTGAACTCTATTCCAACCAGAGTACGCATTGGATGGCCGGAGTTTCCTGCGCCGACTGCCACATGCCTTCCACCATGGTTGGTGAGCAGTATGTCTCAGACCATCGGGTCATGAGTCCGCTTAAAGCCGATTTGCGTGCCTGTGGGCAGTGTCATGCAGAGGATGAAGAATTTCTCAAGCAGCGCGTCATAAGCATTCAGGATAAAACGATGTCACTTATGCTCCGGGCAGGATACGGCACGGCTACTGCAGCTAAACTCTTCGAAGCAGCCCACAACGCCCAGGCAGAAGGCAAAGAGTTCGATCAAAAGTTCTATGATCAGGCCAAGGATTTTTACCTCGAAGCTTTCTATCGCCAGCTGTTTATCGGTGCTGAGAATTCGGTGGGTTTTCATAATCCGGCAGAAGCATTGCGAGTGTTAGGCGACGCTGTCGCCTTCGCCGGCAAATCCGAGGCACTACTTCGTCAGATGCTCGCTCAGGCAGGCGTGGAGGTGCCCATGAACATTGATTTGGAATTGGCTAAATACGTCGATGAACGCGGCGAAAAGAAACTGATGGGTAAGCCCGAGCAGGAAGTGAAGGATCCTTTCGGTCTCCAGCAGCGATTTCAACCTACTCCATAACGAGGGAGGCAGGTATTTGCCTCTGCATTTTTTTCTTTTGGGTAGTGCCTCCGGCTGTCATCCGGGGGCACTACCCAGGTAATCTCATCGCAAAGTAAAACCTCACCAGCCCTGTGCGTAGGACTCTCTCCTGGGATCTGCACCGGCAACCAGTGTTTGAGTATCTTCCTTGATGACGATTACGCAAACACCTCCCGCCTTCCAGGCCCATTCCGGCCATGGCATTACCTTGTGGCCCCTTTTCTCGAGTTCATTGATTGTGTCGACGTCGATCCGCCCTTCTACTCGCAGTAGATTAGGATGATAGTCGTGGGGAGCGAAGGAATTTGGATAGGAAAAGGTAGCAAAACGCGCTTGTTCCGTAGCAGTCTGTACTTCCATGCCAAAAAGGGCAATGTTTAAAAATGTCTGTAAGATTGTCTGGCACTGGGTGTCGCCGCCGGGAGTGCCGATAATCATCCAGGGTTTATCGTTTTTAAAAATCATAAATGGTGCGGGAGTGAGCCGCGGTCGTTTTCCTCCCTCAATCGAACTTGCATGTTTGGTATCGACAAAGGACTGGGAGCCGCGGGTGGAAACTACAAGGCCGGTTCCCGGAATAACTGGTCCGCTAAAGGACATATCGCTGGGGACTGCGGAGATGCAGTTGCCTTGTTTATCTACCACGCAGATATAGCTGGTGTCGAGGTTATCGTTGTGCTCCCGGTTCGGCAGTAAGGTGCTGTATTCCGTGTCATAATCTTCCGGCAAAGGGATGTCGTTAAACTCCCACGGGTTGCCGAACGCAGGCATTGCCTGACAGGATGTCTTTACGACTCGTTCGGCACATTTTGCCGCATATTCCTTCGACAACAAGCCACTGAGCGGAACAGTTACAAACTTTGGATCGCCATAAAATTTTTCCCGGTCGGCAAAAGCGATCTTGAGTGCTTCGACGATAGTATGAATATATTCGCCGCTGTTATGTCCCATCTTTTTGAGATCAAAGTGTTCAAGAATATTAAGGCAATGCAGCAATACCGGTCCCTGGCACCATGGTCCCGCTCCCTTGACGGTATATTCACCAAAGGTTACACTGATGGCGTCTTCTTCCGTGCAGCAGTAATCCGCCAGATCGGAGGCCTGCATGAGGCCATTGTTTTCTGCGTTGAAAGTGACGATTTTCCCGGCAATAGATCCTTTATAGAACTCATCACGTGCAGCACGCAGACCTGAGCTGCGGTCCCCATTCAGAAGAGCTTTTTTTTCAGCAGCTATCATGCAGTGCATTGTTCGGCCAAGATCTTTCTGATAGAATATTTCGTCCACTTCCGGAACTCTTCCGCCAGGCTGATATATTTCTTTATTAGAAGGCCATTTGGCATATTTATCTTTTAATTCATGCAGGGAATTTCTCATAAACTGGTGCATGGGAAAACCATTTTCGGCAAGATCAAGAGCATCTGCACACACTTCGGCAAAAGACATGGAGCCGAACTTATTAAGAGCAGTTATCCATGCATGCGGCGCACCCGGCACAATACAACGATGAATCCCGTCGGGAATTTGACCGGCATGTTTATCTTTGAAAAAGTTCACATCGGCTTTTTGGGGCCAGACGCCAAGGCCGTCGATGGTTGTTGTCACCCCGGTTTTACCAAGATGAATCATCATGGGAGCAACTCCTGCAAAATTGACCATGTCGGATTGGAGCACAGAGAGACAAAGTCCCGCTGCAACCCCGGCGTCAACGGCGTTACCGCCTTTATCTAGAATCCGCATGGCTGCCTGGGTCGCCAGATTATGTCCTGAGACAACCATTTGTTTTCTGCCTCGAATAGCAGGACGGTATGAAGTTCGGGTTTGTTCATAATCCGAATAGACTTTTTCATCAGACATCTTGTTATTCCTTATAAAAATATGTACTCTTCCTGTTTGCTTAAAAAGAAATATGCCCCTCTCTGAAAGTGATTCCGGCTGATCTGCTGAGATAGAAACTTATTCAATGGGAATTTGCAATATTTCCAATCTCTCTGATGCAATTAACAGATATACATTTCGGCTTTCAATTTGCAATCTGATCCTTATTCTTTCAGGGATACATTACTGATTTTTTTACAAGGAAAAAATATGGACGAACAAATAGTTCACGAACTTATAAGTATAGTCGGGAAAGAAAATGTCTCGACCGAAGTATCCGATAAAATTACCCACTCCTATGATGCCACTCAAGAGCGGCATCTTCCCGATGTTGTGGTGTATGCCGCAACAACAGAGGAAGTCAGCCGGGTTGTCAAGCTTGCAAATCGCTGGAAAATCCCGGTGTTGCCGCGAGGTGCCGGCAGCGGATTCACCGGGGGGACACTGCCTGTTCATGGCGGTATTGTACTGGTGCTGACTAAAATGGACAGGATCATCGATATTGATACCGAAAATTTAACGGCTGAGGTGGAACCGGGAGTAGTTACTGCCGAATTGCAGCGCCGGGTGGAAAAACTGGGCCTGTTTTATCCGCCTGATCCGGCATCTAAAGAGTTCAGCACCCTTGGCGGTAATGTAGCGGAATGCGCAGGCGGTCCGCGTTGTGTGAAATACGGCGTGACCAAAGACTATGTGTTGGGACTTGAAGTAGTTACCCCAACCGGAGATATTATCAGGACCGGAGGCAGGACGCTCAAGAATGTGGTAGGTTATGACCTGACCAAACTTTTTGTCGGCTCGGAGGGAACGTTAGGGATTGCCACAAAAATTATCCTCAAACTGATACCCAAACCGGCGGCCAAAAAAACCATGCTGGTCCAGTTTGAAACCATCGACGGGGCGGCAAAATCGGTTTCAGCGATCATCGGCGCCAAGATTATCCCAACAACCCTGGAGTTCCTGGACGCAGCCACCATCAATTGTATTCGTGGGGCAAGTTCCATCCCACTGCCCGAAAACTGCCGGGCCATCCTGATTATTGAAGTGGATGGCGACGCTCAGATGCTCGATCAGCAGGCTGAAAATATACTCGCCATTATCAAACCCTTTGGCATTCTGAATACCAAAATTGCCGAAACCGACGAAGAGTCGGAAGAAATCTGGGGAGTACGGCGAATTGTCAGCCCCAGTCTGCGTAAGGTTAATCCCGATAAGTTCAATGAAGATATAGTCGTACCCCGTTCCAAGGTGCCGGATATGATTCGGGCTCTGGAGAAAATTTCAACAGACTACGGTGTTCCAATTGTCAATTTCGGGCATGCCGGGGATGGCAATATCCATGTCAATGTGATGGTTGACCTGAAGGAAAAAGGGATGGCGGCAAAAATCGAAAAAGTAATGGAAGAGGTATTCAGTGCAGCCATCAAATTGCGCGGTGCTATTTCCGGAGAACATGGAATCGGTACCTCCAAGGCTAAATATATGAGTATGGAATTAGATATTGCCACCATCGCTTATATGCAGCGGATAAAGGCAGCCTTGGATCCGAATAATATCCTTAATCCCGGTAAAATATTTTAGTGCCTTATTCCTAACAGTCTGTATAAAAAACAAGGAAACGGAGAATTTTAGTTAACATTAATAACTTGAATAAACCGACAAGGCACTTATCCCCGCACAGCATGGGGACTATAAAGAGTACCCCCTTGAGGGGTGCTTAGAGAATTATCCTCAGGATCAAGACGTAATGAGCTCCAAATAAGAACCAGTTATGAGCAAAAATAAATGTTTAAGAGATTTTGAAAAGCTTATCCGCGAATGTGTCAAATGCGGAGTTTGCCAAGCCCATTGTCCCGCTTACCAGGTGAGCAAAAAGGAAGGGGCTGTAGCCAGGGGGAAAATTGCTCTTGCCGCAGCAATTCTCGACGGGGAAACGGTACTTGAGGAGCGATTGCAGCAGGATATCAGTATGTGCCTGATGTGTGGCTCCTGCGTTAATAAATGCCCGAATAAGGTGCCGACTAATGAGATTGTTGGCGCAATCCGTCGAAAAATCACGGACAGTCAGGGGTTGTCTTTGGTTGGTAAAGGGGTCTCGACTTTTTTGGGGTCCAAGGCGTTAATGAAGACACTCAGCAAGAGTGGAGCAATGGTTTCACCTTTGCTGCTGAAAAAGGTGCCGGAGTCAAGCGGAATGCGCCTGCGTTTTCCTTCTCCCTTAATGAAGGATCGGACAGTACCGAAAATTGCTTTTCGTAATCTCTTCGATCGTATTCCTGAGTTTACTCAAGGCCGTGCCGATAAACCGATGATAGGTTTTTTCGCCGGTTGTTCCATTACTTATGCCTATCCTGAAATAGGTGAGATAATGGTGTCCATTTTACAGCGGATGGGATACTCGGTCTATGTGCCGAGATCGCAGCAGTGCTGCGGCATTCCCGCTCTTTCTTCAGGGGCCGGCAAGCTGGTGGAAGAGCTGGCCGAGACCAACGTCAAAGCCTTTGGCCAAAAAAATGTGCAGCACATCATTACCGCCTGTGCTTCCTGTAACGGCGGAATCGGAGAATATTACAAGACCATGAAAGCCGATTACGATGACTTTACCGGCAAGGTCATCGATTTCAGTGTTTTTCTGAAACAGGAAGGTTTATTTGAAGAATTGGCAGGGATGAAAAAATGGCCGGAAAGAGTAAAAGTCACTTACCACGATCCCTGTCATATGAGAACTCAGGGGATAACCAAAGAGCCGAGGGAATTGCTGCGATCTCTTCCTAATGTTGATTTTATCGAGATGGAAGGTGCCGGTACCTGCTGCGGCCTTGGAGGTACTTTTTCCGTTTATCACTATGAGTCCAGTAAGGCAATCGGAGCCAGGAAGGTTCCGGGAATGAAGGACAGCGGAGCTGAAATGATCGCCACAGCCTGTCCCGGATGCATCATACAATTGCAGGACACTATTAATCATGCAGGTTTAAAAATGAAAGCGGTGCATATTCTGGAGTTAATGGCGGAAGCATTGAAATAATATAATTAATGTTCAATATTTTCGGTTCTTCCGGAGACACCTATGGATATAGTTTATGCACCTTTACAGCTTGAAGGAATGGAAGTTCTCTCCTGTTGCGGTGGCCACAGCTTTGCAAACCATTTGCATGATGGCTATGTACTGTGGCTGAATTCAGAAGCTGGAGAGCATTTCAGCCTGCAAGGCGGCAGTGATATTTTACCTCAGGGGTCAATAGCGATAATTGAACCGGGTGTTATCCATGCTAACCGTCCTTGTTCTCCTGAAAGGCGGCACTTGCGCAGTTTTTATTTTTCTGAAAAGTTCTTTCATGATCTTCATGGAAAAATTTCGGGTGGTGAAGGGACGGTCCCTCTCTTGCAAACATGCGTCATAAAAGATCCTTTGCTGTGGAAAAACTGTATTGATCTTCATAATCTTCTTTTTGGATCAAACGATTTTTTTAATATAGAATCGGCTGCTGTTACCGTGTTCACAAATCTTTTACATCATTGCGGCAGCAGTGAATATCCTGGTAAATTTGATTATAGAAATGAGTCGAGGATACAGACAGTCATCGATTTTTTTCATGATAATATCGCTGAACAATTTTCACTGAATGAGTTGGCGGAACTGGTACAGTGTGGGAGTTATCATCTGATTCGACTTTTTCGGGAACAAAAAGGTATGTCCCCGCATGCCTATCTGGTCCAGCTGAGACTGGAACATGCGAGAACGATGCTGGAACGAGGTGAATCCATTGCTGAGGCGGCTTTCTCATCAGGATTTTCCGACCAGAGCCACCTTACCAGGAAATTCAAATTGAGATTTGGCGTTACTCCGGGAACATATCGAAATCAAAAGTTGCTTGGATAGAGGTCTTGGTATTAATCTCTTCACGAGGTGTTCAAAAGACATTAAGGGGATGCTGGACTGTGAGACACGTTTTCAGGAGGTACACTAACAAGCTGGTTTATTCCCCTTGATGGGGATTAGTGTTGCACGACTATTATTATCCATATAGAATCCCGTTTTTCGCCTGCCATATATTTCATCTCTGTCCAGTCTGAAGGAATTAAAAAAATAGCTTTTATATGAACACCTTTTTAAACAAAATATTGCAGCTCACCTCAATCCGGGAAGTCATACTGCTTTCTCCGGGTGGCGAATTGCTCTTTTGTAATACTAAGGAAACAGGAAAAAAGAGTGATAATAATGCTGCCTGGAAGACGATCATTACTGAATTGAACTCGCCGACTTCGGCAGAAATGTATTTCAGAACAGGAACGTATTATCTGCATCTTACCGAGGTCGGTTATGTCGTCGTCGGTATGAGAGGCCATGGAAGTCTGCAAAAAATTAAAAATGCCTGCGAGAATCTCCAGCTGAAGTTAAGCCAGCCGAATATATGTCGAAAGGTTCTCCTTAAAATGTTGCATGAATCAGATGATGCTCTGAAACCAGAGCTTGTCACCATGCTTTTGCCTTTGGCAAATGAAGAAATTGCACAAACACTCATTATGTTGCTTGGAAAAGATGCTGAATCTGATTCACAGACCAGGGCAAAACTGTTCGTCAATAGTTGTCAGGTGCTGGGGCAATGTGCTTCAGTTGCTGCAAAAAACGCACTGAAAAACATTTTACAAGAAAAGAATTCAGGCCAATTAACTCTGGGAAGTGAAGAAAAATATGCGGCACAGGTTGCCCTCGCACAGCTTGAACTTGATTTGCCGGAAGAAACAAACACCGCACTTCACAAAGATACACTTTCCGATAATATCTCTGAAGTATATTCCGAAAAATCAGCTCCAAAATCTACTTCCGCTTCTTTAATAGACGAATCCACCGAACAGATACCTGGAGCACAGGAAATCCGGGAGTTGATGCATCAGGGCAGGAAAGATGAGGCTGTGGAACTCATTATGGAACACATTGCAAAGTATGCCCGAAAAAAGCAATTTGATTTGGCCGAAAAACTTCGTGAATGGCTCATTAAGATTGATTTTGCTTTATTGAAGGAAATAATTCGGGCAGCAGAAATAATTGAAGAAGCCAAAAATGCATCGATAAGTGATGAACTTTTAAAGGTCTGGTACAAACTCACCAATGCCTTGTCTGCGGAAGATTTTTCCTCCCTCTATCACGTGATGGAGCATAGGCAATACAATAATGGTGAGCTGATCGTGCAGCAGGGTGAGTTTCTTTCCGCTTTAATTTTTGTTAACAGTGGACGGATTCAGCTTTATTCGGCAAGCCAAGGCGGAGAGTACGTTCTGAAGGTAATTGGAGCCGGGGATATAATGGGCGCCGAAACGTTTTTTGATATTTCAATATGGACTATGAGTGCCAGAAGCCTGGGTGCCGATGTTTCTCTTCTTACTTGGGATCGCCTGGTAAAACTGAAAGAAAGCCATCCTGCTCTTCAAACAAAATTGATGGATTTTTGCTCCCAGTTCAAGTTGAACGATACCTTTTTCAATAAACTGAGTACCACTAGAAGACAATTTGAGAGAATTAAAGTATCCGGAAAAGTAGCGATTGCCCTGCTCAAAAAACTGGGCGATGAGATTTTTTTGGGGACGAAAGGGGATCTGCTGGACATTTCGAGAGGCGGTCTTGCCTTTAGTTTGCGATTTTCAAAAAAACAGAATGCGATTGCACTTCTGGGGCAAGGGCTGAGGGTGACCGTTCGAACTGATTTTTCTGCTGTCTCATTACACAGGAACGGGATTGTGAAGGCTGTTCAGTGCCATGACTATGTTGGTAATGATTATACGATTCATATGGAATTCGGAGAAACATTGAGCAGTGCAGAAGTATCTCAGGTCACCGGACTGAAACGATAATGTTCAGGATTTAATCCCCTTAGGCGCAAATGTAGGCAAATACAGAGGATATATTTTTTAAGGGAGGCTGCTCTATGTATGATATCAAAGTTTATCGCGATTTTATAAAGGACAGCATCAGAAAAATTATCGATTTTCGTAAGAGCGACCAGAGCAGGGGTGTTCCCGTACCATCATTGGAGGAACATGTTGATCCAAAGTTACCTCGCATCGCTCTACCTGATAGATCATCCTGGGGTCCTGTAATAAAAGAAACACATCTTGTAGACGCTATTGGTAATAGACGAAGTAGACGAAACTATAGTGACGAATTCCTGAAAGTTGAAGAATTGGCATTTCTTCTCTGGACAACACAGGGACAAAGGAACCCCGGAAAGCAGCCGCCCCATTTCCGCACAGTACCTTCAGCTGGTGCCAGGCATAGTTTTGAGACGTACCTGTTCATTCACAGGGTGGAAACATTGCCCCAAGGGCTGTATCGTTTTCTTCCTCTCTCCAATGAGCTTGTTTTTATGTATGGCACCGATAGCGACTTTAAAACCAGACTATCCCAGGCAGCATTAGGGCAAAGGTTTGTCGCTGACAGCGCGGTGCTGTTTGTCTGGACAACAGTGCCTTATCGCATGGAGTGGCGATACTTACAGGCAGCGCATCGGGTTATCTTGCTCGATGCAGGTCATGTCTGTCAAAATCTCTATCTGGCATGCGAGGCGATTAATGCAGGAACCTGCGCGATTGCAGCCTACGACCAGGAAGCGATGGACGAGTTGATTCTGGTGGATGGAAAAGAACAATTCATAATCTACCTCGCACCTGTCGGAAAATATTAGGAACCTGCAGAACTTTGATCAAGGCTGTTTTCCTTGAGGTGATGATTGCCGACATATTCTTGAACGTCCGGAGAGACTTGAGCCTGAGCGGCAGGCGCGACCTGATATTTCTTGCCAAACTGTAACAATCCTACGTGTGATACATTATTGTAATAAATATCATCACTCATTGCATATTTGTGCTAATTTTCTCATCTCGGCTATATTCCGAAACAGGAAACTTGTAGAGAAATATTTTGGATATTAAAACCAACTATTAATTACTTACATGGAATGCCTATGCCTTGAAATATTTATATACTTGCATGGCCGGAATTTTGCTATATTGGTAACCGACATGTATGATTTATAAGGCTAATATGGTACATCATGGAGTGGTCGATGTGGCTACAGACAAAATGTGATTTGACCTTTGATTTAACGGTGCCGACGCCCTTTGTGTTTATGCTGCGGCCTCGTAGCGGCGCTCAGCAATGGATCGCCAGCGAAAAATACATGGTACGGCCTAACGTTGCCGTGTCGGAATTTACCGATAACTACGGTAATCTCTGTCAGAGATTACTTGCTCCACCAGGTACTCTTTCAGTATGCACCAGCGCAGAAGTAATGCTGGCGGACAGGGTCGATCAGGCGTTTGATGCTCCGTTTATCGAGATCCAAAATTTGCCTGACGCAGCACTCTGTTATCTCCTCCCCAGTCGTTATTGCGAGATAGAGCATTTTGGCTGGATGGCAAGCGACATTACCACCGGCCAGCCTCTTGGCTACAGCCAGGTGGCCGCCATTGAAAACTATGTGCGCTCAACTATCCGTTATGAATCGCATGTGGGCGATAGCCCCGTCTCCGCAGTCGAGGTGAATGCCAGGCAATGGGGGGTCTGTCGTGATCTTTCCCATCTGGCAATAGCACTGTGCCGCAGCCTGACTATCCCGGCACGAATGGTCGTGGGCTATCTCTACGGCCTCGAACCAATGGAACTGCATGCCTGGTTCGAGGCGTATGTGGGTGGCCGCTGGTTCACTTTCGATGCGACGCAGGCTGAAATTTCCGGAGGATATGTGGTCCTCGGCTATGGGCGCGATGCCGCTGATGTTGCTGTGTACAACCAGTTTGGGCCAGCGGTTTCCCCGAAGACACAGACTGTCCTAGTGCGGCGATTGCCGGATGAACAGCCACCGAAGCAATAAAAGAAAGTCACCTGCCTGCACGGATTGGAGCTTTTTCAGTATCAATCTTTTTGTAACCTTAGCCCGCATTTCTCATCAGTTCAGGCGGAGTCAGGTTCAAAGTTTTTGGTAGTGAACCATAGTAGGCTATGTTCGTGAGAAATGCGGGATAGGGTTTTTGCAGAGAAAGTATTAAATGAACACGATTATCAAATTTCACCGAGGAAAGTTTCTATGGCGACATTTACTACGTATGACCCTGAGGATTTTTACGATGAATTGATTGATGAAACAGGCACACCCCGCCCCGAAGCCCAATTGCTGATCAACAAAATAGAATCCCTTCCCACGGGAGATCTGGCGTTGCGCCAGAAAGAGGCGGAAGCCCTGCTCCTTAAAATGGGCATTACTTTCAATGTCTATGGCCGTGATGAAGGTGCAGAGAAAATCTTTCCTTTTGATCTAATCCCCCGCATCGTTTCCAGTGGTGACTGGCAGCAGATAGAAGCGGGTCTGAAGCAACGGATTTATGCCCTGAACCTGTTTCTGCAGGATATCTATAACGATAAAAAAATTCTGAAAGACAAGATCGTACCCGAAGACCTGATCCTGTCCAGCAAGACCTATCGTAAAGAGTGCGAAGGGTTTACACCGCCCCGGGGGATATGGTGTCACGTCACCGGCACCGACCTGATCCGGGATCGCGACGGACGCTTTTATGTCCTCGAAGACAACCTGCGTTGTCCCTCGGGTGTCTCGTACGTTCTGGAAAACCGGCAGGTTCTCAAACGAACCTTTCCCCAGGTATTTCAAGCACTAAGGGTTCGACCTGTAGACGAATATCCTGGAAAACTGCATGAAGTGCTCGAATTTCTTGCTCCCGACCATGTACAGACGCCGACCATCGGGGTACTCACACCCGGAATTTACAACAGCGCTTATTTCGAACATTCTTTCCTGTCTCAGCAGATGGGTGTCGAGCTGGTCGAGGGTCAGGATCTTGTTGTCATGGATGGCTTTGTCCATATGCTGACCACCAAGGGACTGAAAAGAATTGATGTTCTCTACCGGCGCATCGACGATGATTTTATTGACCCGATGGTCTTTCGCCCGGATTCAATGCTCGGTGTCAAAGGACTCATGGAGGTCTATAAAGCAGGTCGGATTGCCATGGCCAATGCCCCGGGAACCGGCATTGCCGATGATAAGGTCATCTATGCCTATGTTCCTGAAATAATAAAATACTATACCGGAGAAGAAGCCATTCTACCGAACGTACCGACCTATATCTGCCGCAACGATAGTGACCGTGAATATGTACTCAACCACCTTGATGAGTTGGTGGTGAAGGCGGCCAACGAGTCCGGCGGCTACGGCATGCTCATCGGTCCTCATGCCAGCAATGCTGAACGGGCTGTTTTTGCTGAAAAGATTAAGGCTGAACCACGCAATTATATGGCCCAGCCGACGATAGCCCTGTCAAGGGTTCCGACCATCGTCGGCGGCGGGATTGAAGGACGACATGTGGACCTTCGTCCTTATATACTCTATGGGAAGGACATCTACGTACAGCCAGGAGGTTTGACCCGGGTTGCGCTCACAAAGGGCTCTCTGGTGGTGAATTCATCCCAGGGCGGCGGCAGTAAAGATACCTGGGTGGTGTAATTAATAACTTACTGGAGGATGTACTATGCTGAGTCGTGTCGCTAACTCAATCTACTGGATGTGCCGCTATATTGAGCGCGCTGAAAATGTAGCCCGTTTTATCAGTGTCAATCTCAATTTGTTGCTCGACATGCCTTCCGAGGAAGGCAAGCACTGGAAACCGATTGTCATGACCACCGGCGATCAGGAGATATTCGAAAAGAAAGATCCGGGTTATAACCAGGAAGCGGTTATTCGCTTCCTCACCTTTGACCGTGATTATCCGAATTCAATTGTCCGCTGTCTGGCCGCTGCCAGGGAAAACGGACGATCGATCCGGGAAATCATCTCTTCGGAGATGTGGGAACACCTGAATAATTTTTATCTGGAATTGACCACTGAACACAGCCTGTCCATGGCGCTGCTGGATCCGCATCGCTTTTTCAAGATAATTCAGATGCGCAGCCACCTGTTTACCGGGCTTATGGACAGCACTATGAGTCATGGCGAGGCATGGAATTTTGCCCGCATCGGCATGATGATGGAACGGGCCGACAAGACCTCGAGAATCCTCGATGTGAAATATTTCATGCTGTTGCCCCAGGCCAGCCTTGTCAATGCCCCTATTGATAATATCCAGTGGATGGCAGTACTGAAGTCCGCCAGTGCTTTTGAGATGTTTCGCAAAGAGCATCACAATATCACTCCGAATAAGGTTGCCGAATTCCTTATTTTTGACAATCAGTTTCCCCGCTCGATCCGGCACTGCATCACTAAGGCTAAAATATGCCTGCACCGCATTACCGGGACACCTCAGGGGGCGGCGATCAATCTTGCGGAAAAACGGTTGGGACGTATTCAGGCGGATATTGAATACACCGATATTGAAGAGGTTATTGAAGCAGGGCTGCACGAGTATCTGGACAACCTGCAGAGCCGAATCAATGAAGTGGGCGCAGCAATCGGCACAACATTTTTTAATATAAAGCCCGGTCTTGAAGCGGTCGGCAGTGAACAATAAAAAATGCCGGTAATGGCCGGAAAAAAATAAAAACTGGGTCGATGGGTTCTTTGTTAAAAATGCCCCGGCGCAATAGGACGGTGAACCTTGGGAATACATATCTCGCTGCATCACAAAACCTCGTATCAATATGACCGGCGAATCAATCTCGCGCCACAAATAGTCCGGTTGCGTCCGGCACCGCATTGCCGTACGCCCATCCTGAGCTACTCCATGCAGGTGGCGCCGAAAGAGCATTTCATCAACTGGCAGCAGGATCCCTTCAGTAATTATCTCGGCCGACTCGTCTTCCCGGAAAAGACCGATCATTTCCAGGTTGAAATCGATCTGGTCGCTGATATGATCATCATTAATCCCTTCGATTATTTTCTCGAGCCGGATGCGGAGAAATTTCCCTTCACCTATGAAAAGGCGCTCAAGGTCGATCTGGGACCCTATCTCGCTCGCGAGACACCTGGAAAAGAACTGAATGGTTACCTGGAGCAAATCGACTGTCGACCGAGGCGGACCATCGATTTTCTTGTTGAGTTAAATATGAAGCTGAGCAGGGACATCAGCTACCTGATCCGCATGGAACCAAATGTGCAAAGTTGTGAGCAGACGCTCCGTCTGAAGAGCGGCTCATGCCGCGATTCCGCGTGGCTGCTGGTCAATATCCTGAGATCGTTCGGACTGGCCGCCCGTTTTGTTTCCGGATATCTGGTGCAGTTGAAGCAGGACGTCAAGTCGCTGGACGGACCTTCCGGCCCGGAAATTGATTTTACCGATCTACATGCATGGACCGAGGTCTACATTCCCGGTGCCGGCTGGGTTGGCATGGACCCGACCTCCGGTCTTTTTGCCGGTGAAGGGCACATCCCGCTGGCCTGCTCACCGGAACCGCAAAGTGCCGCGCCTATAACCGGTGCTCTCGATGAGTGCGAGGTGGAGTTCGACCATGTCATGTCGGTGCGGCGTATCCTTGAGGCACCGCGTTCTACCCGCCCTTATCCGGAAGATGTCTGGTCGGATATTTTGCAGCTGGGTGATCGTGTTGATCAGGAACTGGTCCAAAAGGATGTCCGCCTCAGTATGGGAGGCGAGCCGACCTTCGTCTCCATCGATGACATGGAGGGGGCTCAGTGGAACACCGAAGCGCTTGGTGAGGAGAAGCAGGGCCTCGCCGAAACACTCATCAAAAAATTGCGCCAGGAATGGGCTCCCGGCGGTTTTCTGCATTATGGCCAGGGAAAATGGTATCCCGGCGAATCGCTGCCGCGCTGGGCTTTGGGCTGTTACTGGCGAAAAGACGGACAGCCGGTATGGCGGGAAGAAAAATGGCTGGCCGATGTCGCCAAAGATTATGGTTTCGGCATCGCCGAGGCGAAAAGCTTTATCGACACTTTGGCCGATACCCTGGAGGTAAGTAAAAAGTACGTAAAAGAAAGCTATGAAGATATCCTGCATTATCTGCAGAAGGAACAGGAGCTTCCGGTAAACGTCGAACCGAGTGACCCCCGGCTGGCTGATCCGGAGGAACGAAAACGAATGGTGGCTGCCTTTCAGCGTGGTCTTGGTGCCGTCGTCGGTTATGTTCTGCCGCTGCAGCACGGCAGCTGGAAGAGCGGACCCTGGCCGCTGCGAGGCAGGCATATGTTTCTGCTGCCGGGGGATTCACCCGCGGGGCTGCGTTTGCCGCTGGATTCGCTGCCGTGGGTAGCCAAAGAAGATCTGCCAGGTGACTATTCCCTCGATCCGCTGGCTGCACGCAGACCACTGCCCGATGACCATGACGGACAGGAATTTGTTCAGGGAACGTCTGAACAAATACAGAGCGAGGAAATCCAATCCCAACCCGAACCCTTTGCCGAACCGGAGCCGGTGGTGGGGGAATCCGCCGCCTGGCTGGTGCGTACGGCACTTTGTGTTCAGCCCCGGGACGGACGGCTCTATGTCTTCATGCCGCCGATTACCACCCTTGAAGGGTATCTCGAGCTGCTCCGTTGTATCGAACTGAGCGCGCAGAAGACTCAGCTGCCGGTCGTCATCGAAGGCTATGCGCCACCCGCCGATTACCGTCTGCAAAGCCTGAAAGTAACACCGGATCCCGGTGTCATTGAAGTGAATATCCAGCCGATGCTCAGCTGGCGGGAAATGGTCGACTGCACCACGCGACTCTATGAATTGGCACGGGAGACCCGCCTCGGCACCGAAAAATTCATGGTAGATGGACGGCATACCGGTACCGGTGGCGGCAACCATATCGTCATTGGAGGGGAAACTCCGGCGGACAGCCCGTTTTTGCGGCGACCCGACCTGCTGCGCAGCTTTGTCACCTTCTGGAACAATCATCCTTCGTTGTCCTTTCTTTTTTCCGGTCTCTTCATTGGTCCCACCAGCCAGCAGCCGCGTATTGATGAGGCCCGGCACGACAGCCTCTACGAGCTTGAAATAGCCTTTGCCGAGCAGGATCGGCAAACAGGCCCGGGGCAGCCCTGTCCCTCCTGGCTTGTTGATCGCCTCTATCGTCATTTACTGGTCGACGTTTCCGGCAATACCCATCGTGCCGAATTTTGTATCGATAAGCTTTATTCCCCGGACAGTTCGGCGGGGCGATTGGGACTGCTCGAATTCCGTGCCTTTGAAATGCCTCCCCATGCAAGGATGAGCCTTGCCCAGCAACTTCTGTTGCGTACTTTTGTCAGCTGGTTCTGGACAACACCCTATCGGCAGGAGCTGGTCAGGTGGGGAACACGATTGCACGACCGCTTTATGCTGCCCCAGTTGATTCGTGATGATTTCGCCGACGTCCTCGATATCCTGAATTTGGCCGGCTATCCGGTTTCTATGGATTTTTTTCATCCGCACTTTGAATTTCGTTTCCCCATCTATGGCAGGATGAACTATCAGGGCATGGATATCGAGCTCCGCCAGGCTCTCGAGCCCTGGCACGTCCTTGGCGAGGAGCCGGGCGGCGGGGGAACGGCCCGTTATGTCGATTCGTCGGTAGAGCGCCTGCAGATAAAAATCTCCGGCATGACCGGCGAACGGTATATCGTCACCTGCAACGGCCGTCATGTTCCCCTGCAGCCAACATCCGTGGCCGGGGTTTTTGTCGCCGGGGTGCGCTACCGGGCATGGCAGCCGCCTTCGTGTCTGCATCCGACAATAGGCATCCATGCGCCTCTGACCATTGACCTTTTTGATACCTGGTCCTGCCGCGCCGTGGCAGGCTGCAGCTACCATGTCGGCCATCCGGGAGGGAGGAGTTATGATGATTTCCCCGTTAACTCCTATGAGGCGGAAGGACGGCGTAACTCCAGGTTTATCGCCCACGGCCACACGCCGGGGAATCCGGTTTCGGTACCGCGTAAGGAAACAAACCGCTATTTTCCATATACTCTTGATTTGCGAACCTCAACGGGTTAAATAAGCGGCAGAGGCGGCAATTCCGTCGTCCTGTGACAGCATATCCGGCATGAGAAATGCGGGGTAGAGGCAGCAATAGCATTATGATGAGTACAGACGTTACCCCATCTCTTTTTGACTCGGTTGCTTGGCCCAAGAGCAGCTACCGCGAGGCATTCTCCGCAGAGAGGCAGCCGCGCAGCCACTGGCAGCCGATTCTTGGTGCACTCGATGCGATAGGCGGGGATGCATTGCTGCAGTATCACGAAAGGGCCAAACTCATGCGCCATGAAGATGGCGCGACGATTAATCCCTTCGACGAGACCACAGAGCGATCGACGTCCTGGACTCTTGATATGATTCCTCTGCCCATTTCAGAAACGGAATGGGCGGGAATCGAAACGGGTTTGACCCAGCGGGCTCTGCTGCTCGAAAAGATCATCGCCGACACCTATGGACCGCAGGCCCTGCTGAAAAATGGCAGTATTCCCCCGGAGCTGATCTTTGACAATGCTAATTTTCTTCATTCCTGCCATGGCATTCAGCCTTCCGGCGGCAGATTTCTGACTGTTTATGCAGCAGATCTTTATCGAGGTGAGGACGGTCGCTTCCGGGTGCTTCGCGACTATGCCTCAAACCCGGCTGGCCTTGGTTATGCCCTGGAAAATCGCATCGTCATGTCGCGGGTCTTTGCCGATTTATACCATCGGACCCAGATACGCCGCCTGGCTCCTTTCTTTCAGACCTTTCATCGTGCTTTAATCAGCCGGGCCTCTCTTCATATCGAAGATCCGGGGATTGTCCTTTTTTCTCCAGGCCCGGACAGCCCTCTCTACTTCGAGCATGCCCTGCTCTCCCGTTACCTCGGCTACCCCCTTGTTGAAGGTCAGGATCTCACTGTCCGCAACGGTAAGGTATTCTTGAAGAAACTGGCGGGACTTGAGCCGGTTGAGGCTATCTTTCGTCACATTCCCGACCTGAGCAGCGATCCCTTTGCGTTGCGGCGAGAAACGGCAAATGGCGTGGCCGGGCTGATCCAGGTATGTCGAGAGCAGAACATCGATATCGTCAATCCTTTGGGAAGCGGCTTTATCGATACGCCGGTGTTAAAAACCTTCCTTCCTCTTCTATGTCGTCAATTGCTCGGTGAAGAATTGCTCCTCGCCAACCACCCGGCATGGTGGTGCGCTAGCAAAGAAGGCCTGCAGTATGCCATGGATAATCCCGGGCAATTCACTGTCTCGTCGGCCATGGGCCGGGCTATCGATTCCGATCCGCCAGTGGATGTGCTTTCGGCAATCACCTCAAACCCCTCGCAGTATATGGTTTCCGCTCCTTTTGCTCCTTCTGTGGCGCCGGCCTGGAAAGACACTGGGGTGGGTGATAGTTATACCCTCTTGCGGGTTTTTGCCTGTGCCACGGAGCATGGTTTTGCCGTTATGCCCGGCGGCCTGGCGATTACCGCCCATGACGCGGCGTCACTGGAAAAAAATTGTCCGGAAAAGCAGCATAGTAAAGACATCTGGGTGTTGTCCGATAAACCGGTTGAACCGTTTACCCTGATGGATGGTTTTCATGTTATCTCCGAATTCCGCCGCAGCAACGATCTGCCCAGCCGGGTGGCCGATAACCTGCTCTGGCTTGGCCGTTATCTCGAACGTGCTGAAGGTTTGATACGTCTCCTGCGCTCGGTGTATCGGCGCTTGTCCGGAGAAGATCGTCCTCGGGACATTCCCGAGCTGCAATTTTTGCTGAACATCCTGCAGACGAAAAATACCATCCCGAAGACCCCTGAAGCTGATATTAGCCAGCTCCTCTACCGGCAATTGACCGAACATCTGCATACCGCCCTGTATCGAAAGGATCGACCGGAAAGTGTTATCTCTATTTTAAAGCGAGTGCAGCAAACTGCGAGGAACGTTCGGGATTGTCTCTCCGTCGACTCATCCCGTGTCATTAACCGACTGGATGATTTCCCGGATTCACCGCTCGGCGATCCCCTGGAACTTTTGGACAGGACATTGTTTACCTTGAGCGCTTTCAGCGGACTGGCCATGGAAAGCATGACCCGAGGTCTGGGCTGGCGCTTCATGGACATGGGACGCCGGATCGAAAGAGCCCTGAATCAGGTAGTTTTGATACGTATTGGTCTGCCGCAAATATGCGGTGATTTGAGGAATACCCTGCAGGCCCTGCTGGAAGTCTCTGATAGTCTGATGACCTACCGGGCCCGCTACAAATCGGCTTTTCAATTAGCTCCGGTACTCGATCTCCTACTGGCGGATGAGAGCAATCCCAAATCGCTGGCTTTTCAGTTCAGCGGACTTGCCGACCATGTCAAACATCTTCCCCGCCTGACTGAACTGCGATTCTCCTGTGCGGAGGAACGCATCGCACTGCAGATGCTTACTTCGGTGCGCCTTCTGGAGCTTAACGGCATGCAATGCGGCGAAGAAAAGACCCGGCACGAATCCCTGGCAGCATTTTTAGTTTCCATGGAAACGCTGCTTAAAGAATTTGCCCAGCAGGTGAGCGGACATTATCTCAGCCGGGTTCCGGCAACCCCTCATTACGCTATGATTTCAGGTGATCGTCCCGAATGAAATACCGTATTCTTCATAAGACCGGCTACAACTATTCCGTCCCGGCCTCGCTCTCGCAGAATGAACTGTTTCTCTATCCGCGGCAGACACCGACGCAGGAGGTCCTCGACTGTCAACTGTCGATCGTACCCGAGCCGCAATATCTGCACCGGCGCATCGATTATTTCGGCAATACAGTGTACGTCTTCATGGTGCAGCACCCGCATAATGAACTGGCCATGTCGGCGACAAGCGTAGTCAGAACATCGAGGCCGGTCACTCCGGCGCCGGAAACCACTATTCCCTGGGAAAGTGCGGCACGGCGTTTAGCTGCCCATAAACAGCCGATTGAGCTTGAGGCATCGCAGTTTGTCTTTGCCAGTCCGCTGGTGACCGTCAGTTCCGGTGTTATTAACTATGCACGACTGTCCTTTGCTCCAGGGACTCCTGTCCTGACCGGGGCCATTGACCTGATGCGGCGAATTTTTACCGAGTTTGCCTACGATAAGGCGGCGAGTACCGTGGATACCACGGTTGAACAGGTGCTGGTCAACAAAAAAGGAGTGTGTCAGGATTTTGCCCATCTGGCTATCAGCTGTCTACGCGGGCTCGGCCTTGCGGCGCGTTATGTCAGCGGCTATCTGGAGACTATTCCGCCGCCCGGAAAGCCCAAATTGGTTGGCGCGGACGCATCACATGCCTGGATCTCTGTTTTTGTGCCGGATTTCGGATGGGTGGATCTGGATCCCACCAACAATTTGATTAATAATGAAACGTACATCACCGTTGCCTGGGGACGCGATTACGGGGATGTCGCTCCGGTAAAAGGCGTAGTCATGGGGGGAGGGGTACATAGGCTGTCGGTCATGGTCGACGTCAGGGCACAAAGCGAAGGAGAAAAATAAGAGAATCTTTTCCCCTTTTCGGCTAATGACTACGGTTTTTGAGTCATCTTATAGAGAGAAGTTGTTCCGGAATCGACAATGGCCTTGATCGAACCGGGCTTGTCAAGCTTTGTCAACCTTTCTATGCAGGCGACAGCGATAAGGTACAGTTCGTCGGTATTGCTCTCATGGTTTATGTAGTAAAGGATTTCTTTCTCGGGCATGCTTATCTCCTGTTTACATTATTTCCTATTAGGGCTTATAATCTTAATATAAATCAGATAACCGTGTTAGCCCGGATTTCTCAACAGAAATCTCCGAAATAAATTCCTATTGTCCCTGGATCCGGGCAGTATTGGAGGATAATTTTTGAACAAGCCAGAGGAAAAATACCGTGATGCAGTTTTTCTCATCACAGAAGAGCGTTCCTGCCCCATTTATAATGCAGGTGAAGAGCTGAAGGTGCAAAATTTCAACCTGCTGCTACCATCCTGTAAACCGAGCTGCCTCCATTTGACCCAGAAAATTGCCAATATTGTCACAGTAAAACATAATATCGGCGGGCCTCCTCAAAGTGGTGGGCAAAAGTCTCACTTTGACTGCGGTGGCTGTGAGGGCGTGATTCAATTTGAATACAAAAAGGAAAAAGATTTTGCCACGCTGCAGATGAAAATGCTTCAGGAAGCAAAAGATCGTCGTCGGAGGAAACTTATTGAACAACATTTCGGAAAACTCCGGCAGCTTGACATCTTTAAACCTCTTGATGATCACACTTTAATTGACCTGACACTGCTGCTTGAGTTTAATACGATTCCCAAAGATAAGAGAGTTGTGAAGAAGGGCGCACCTGGCAATGATCTGTATATAATCTTGAAGGGGAGGGTAGCGGTCACAAACGACCATGGTACAAAAGTCGCCGAGATTAAGGCAGGAGAGATATTTGGCGAAATGAGTCTTCTTTCCGGTGAACCGGTGTCCAACTCTATAAACACCATCGAAGACACCCAGGTGGCTATGCTGAGTGTAAAGAATTTCCGGAATGTCCTGAAAAAATATCAAATACTGCAACTTTTTCTTTTAAAGATGTTAGTCGACAGGGCGCAGACAATAGCCTTACGGTCAGGAAACATTACCTCCGGCATGACCGGGAAATTAGCCGACATAAGCCCTGCAGATCTTTTGCATATGATCAATGCTGCACGGAAAACCGGGGCGGTGCATCTGTCACTTAAAGAAGGAAGAGCGGTTATCTTTTTTAAGGATGGGGAAATAGTCTTTGCCCGTTTTCAAAAGCACCGTCAAAAGGAAGCAGTGTATACACTTCTGGGTGAAAAAAACGGCCACTTCAGTTACACGAGGGGCATTCCAAAAGAAATGGCAAACACGCCGCCAATCGAAGAGTTTATGGTATTGATGATGGAGGGGATGCAAAGACTTAATGAAACGTAAAGCTGATATGCCGGTTAGCATGTTCCCCCATGTAGAATTAATTGAACATATTTAAAAATCGAAGAAAGTTCTTAATAGCCGCTACGGTAACTGACCATTTTTCCTTATCCTCTCGTCCCTCATCTAAATTATGATTTTAGGCGGAATGTTTACAAGCAAGCTGCGTTTTTTGATCTGTTTGCTTGCTATATTCCAGCTTATGATAACTGTGCCTCTCTTTTCAGCAGGAGAATTCGATTTTGCCGTCACTGATCGAACACTTCACAGGGCGGAAAAGCATTATGGAGTTTCAGCAAGAAAGCGCCTTCTTGCCTGGCAGGATCTCATGCGATTACAAGAAGATGATGACCTCGTCAAGCTTAAGAAAGTTAATAATTTTTTTAATGAAATTAAATTCATAGATGACCTTTCCCATTGGGGGAAGGACGATTATTGGGCAACACCCACTGAATTCCTTGCCAGTGGTGGTGGCGATTGTGAAGATTTTGCAATTGCAAAATATTTCACCCTTATCATCCTTGGTATAGCGGAACAGCAGCTCACTCTGACATATGTTACCGCGCTTCGCCTTAATATGCCCCATATGGTTCTTACTTATTACCCTGCCCCAGACTTGGAACCGATAATCCTCGATAATCTTATTAATACTATTGAGCCTTCATCCAAACGAACCGACCTGTTTCCTGTATACAGTTTTAACACTTCCGATTTATGGGCTGCCAAAATACGGGGACAGGGAGAAAGACTGGGTATAGCTAGTCGAATCCGCCCCTGGCGGGAGTTGTTAATCAAAATGAAACAAGATATGCCAAAAAAAGAGGATGTTCCATGACCTTATACCGACAATTATTGCTTAGCACCTTGCTTATCCTGCTCTTTCTGTGTGCTGGACTTTGGCTGAGCGAACTCAAGCGAACCCGCGACTTTCTATCCGGTCAGATGGAAGTGCATGCTCAGGATACGGCAAGCTCTCTCGGGCTCTCTCTCTCGACCGTGGCTGACGATAGAGATGTCCCGGTCATGGAAACCATGATTAATGCTCTTTTTGATCGTGGATATTACCACTCCATCGAATTGCGAGACTTTGAGGGGGAAATCCTGTTTGAACGTCACTCAAGTCTCTCCTTTGAACATGTGCCGGGCTGGTTTGTTCACCTGGTGCCGCTGCCGCTCCCACAAGCTACTTCTCTGGTTATGCATGGTTGGAAGAATTTCGGTTCGATCCTGGTGGAAAGTCATCCCGGATACGCCTATAAAACCCTATGGCAGACGGCCTGGAATACAGCAATGTGGTTTTCCATCACATGGGTGACCTTTGCCTTATTGGGCGGACTTGCTTTGCGAGCTTTGCTCAAACCCCTATACAAAATAGAGGAACAGGCTCTCGCGATATGCAACAGCGATTTCCAGGTCCAGGAACAGTTACCAAGAACAAGAGAACTTCTTCGTGTGGTTACTGCAATGAACCAAATGACCAACAGAATACGAGTAATGTTTAACGAACAGACTTCCATTGCCAATAAGCTTCGTGAATACACCTATCAAGATACGCTCACAGCCCTTGGTAACAGACGATACCTCGAAGAGCAGATTAAAGCCAAACTAGAAGGCAAGGAAATCACCAATAGCGGATCGTTTCTGCTCTTTCAAATCCAGCAACTCGAGGAAATCAATCAGAAAAACGGGTATGGGGAAGGAGACCGTATCATCAAAGAATCTGCCGGCATCATCCATAAGGGTTGCCATGATCTCCCCGAAGCCATTTTCAGCAGGTTGGATGGAGGCGATTTTGCTCTATTTTTGCCCAATACAGATAAAAGTACAGCAAGCCGGATTGCTGATACCATTTTAGAAAACATACAGCAGAAAGCCCTGTCGGAATCAGGAGGAACTCCCGAATATACAGTCATGGCAGGTGGCGTTTTTTTCGAACAGGATACCAACTTCAGCCAATTGCTTATGACGGCTGATACTGCTTTAAGCACCGCCCGATATAACCGCAGTAATAAGATAGAAATACTCTCACTTTTCGACAAAGAAGAATCGATTTATGCGGGAAAAGCTAAATGGAAGGAGTTACTCGAAGAAATTATCAGCAAAAGATCTGTCATTTTCTACTCACAACCGACGGTCACTCACCCGAACCTGAACACGATTGTACATCAGGAGATACTCACTCGAGTTCTCGACACTTCCGACAGACACCTATCGATGGGGTTGTTTATCCCCACTGCTGAGCGCATAGGGCGAATGCCGGCTTTGGATAAAATGATCATTGAATGCTTGCTGGAACATTTTCTCTCACAGCAGACTCACCATCGGATTGCGATCAATCTATCACCTCTTTCGCTAATGGACGAAGGATTTGTCACTTGGCTGCAGCAGAAGTTGGTGCAATGCGCTCGGAGAGGACTCCTTCTAAATTTCGAATTCCCCGAATTTCGAATCAATCGCTACATTAATTTAATCACAGATTTTTCGAAAGTTATCAAACAACAAGGCCATCAAATTGGTATAGATAATTTTGGGCAAGGATTGATTCCTTTTGGATATTTGAAATCGCTCCTTCCTGATTATGTCAAGATAGACAAGGCAGTCTCCAACGAACTGCAGGATGAACAAAGCGACCGCTATTTCTTCATCAACACTCTTTGTAATGTTGCCCACAGCCTCGATATAAAGATAATTGCCCAAGGAGTCGAGAATGAAAGTCAGTGGCAGGTTTTGTCCAAAATGCACATTGATGCCATCCAGGGATATTACATACAAAAACCTGAGCCAATTACTTTAAATTATGATAAATAAGTATTTTTTTGTCTTTTCTTGTTTATGCTGAGAGAATCTCATACAATTACAATATAGTAATTTAGCTCAAGGCTTTAGTTCATCATCATTCATTTTTACATTTTTTGGTACTAAACGACATGCAACACAAAAAACAAATAGGACCCAGGAAAAATCACAATCTTCAAAAAAAATTAGGCATTGGTGTATTCATTCTGGTCGTTGCATTGTCGCCCCTCGTCATCTACTCGTTTCTCAATCCTTCGAATCCCGCTATATCTGACCCGGCTGAAAAAACAATTGCCAATGTTGCTGAAGTACCAGAGATAAAGAGTGATTTGGCAACACAAGATCCAGACAATAAAGATATCACGGAAGTAGAGGATGCAAGTAGCGAAATGGATGGCGAGTGGCTTGGACTATGCGAAAAAAACAGTATCAAGTCAGTGGAAGATTTCCAGAGAACGGTTTTAAATGACAAAGTACTTCTGGCCCACTATTCAGGATTTGATTGGAATAACGCAAGTTTAGGGGAGAGAGATGAGGAAGTTTTGGCGTTTGTTTCTCATAGAAGAGGTGAAGTTATTAAAAAGACCTCAAAGCCTATCAAATTACCCAAAGGAGATGGCTACATTACCGACGGGACGCATACCGCTCGAACCTTTTGCTGTAATGACATCATCTTGTCACCAGCTGCAGGGCCGCCTCCAGAAGATGCCGTAGTGGGGTTTCTATCTGGTATGCCTCCTCTGGAAGAGGGCACCCTGGACCCCCTTCCTTTGACACTCCCACCTGAAACGTTCACTCTGGACCCTCTTCCTTTAACACTCCCGCCTGAAACGGTTTCTTCATATCGTTTTCCTTCGGGAAATAGTCTTCCATCGGGAAATAGTCATCCGCCAATCAGTCCGCCAATCAGCCAGCCTGCCGCTCCCCCTACTCAACCCGTCCCTGAACCAGCGACCTTGATTCTCTTTGGAGCGGGCTTATTTGTGCTTATCATTACCACCTGGAAGAAAAACACCAGAAACAAGAGAGAGTAAAGAAAAAAGCAATTCAGCCGACCTCACTGCGACATCATCAAATTCTTAAGCATCATCGGTTAGCAGCTGAATGATTTTATCGGCAGCACAGTTTTTATCTACCTCTAGTACTATGGGAGGTTGTCCGGATAATACGACTCGATTGTGCTCGCTATTGGTAATATAGGCGAATTTGAATGTACCAAAATCATTAATGCTGATTTTGGTTAATTGTTCTATCGCCTTCGTTACCTGGGGATCCTGATTGCATTTTTTTAGACCCAGTTCTTTACCAAGATTTTTTTTCAGTATTTCTATTCTTGAGATATCAAAGGCATTCTTTTCGTTCGATATGGCTGGGATCGGTGTATCAGATGAGTTTTCCTGTTCCGGCTTCTGAGCCTCATCTTTCATTCCCACTGCTTTCATGATTATTGGGGTAAGGGCGCTGTTGATACTGTTTTCTTTTAGATCGCACTCATTACGCATAAAAATTGTTGCAGTATCCCAGGAAAAAAGTTCATAGGCCGCCTCGATACCGTGGAGGATACCTATCCTGGCGTCCAGCATTTCACCGTCTTTGAAGAAAAGAATACCTCCTTGTTGAGTTGCGTTATCAATTATACGTATGGTGCAGGATTTTGCATCCATTTCCATGAGTTGAAGAAACACTGCCGGAGAAATGTCATGCATGATTCCGGCGGCAGCTTCTTTTAGTAATGTGTTGTTGATTAAGGAAACCAGTTTTTCAGCCTGGATAGGTTTTTTAAGGTAACCAATGATCCCATCAGCTTTAGATATTTCCTGAAGACGGGCATCATCCATTGATGAAATAACAACGCATGGAAGATCCTGATAGTGTTCGCGCAGATGGTTGATAAGGCTCATCCCGTCCATTCGAGACATTTTCAATTCCAGGATTACAAGTGATACCGGAGTCTTTTTGAGTCGTTTGACAGCGTCAAATCCATCGCACGCCGTAACGACGACAAAACTGTCGCTATATTTAGCCAAGCGTTTTGCTACTGCATTGCATAAGATTTCATCGTCATCTACAAAAAGAATGTTTCTGACCATAATTATTTTGTCGACCTCATTTTCATTTGTTGATCATACCATCATAAATTACGATTTTTTATGAAATTATCAATTTTGTTCAAGACTGCACATTTCTCTGAAAGTATATTTGATCTTGTATCATTTGTATTGAATATAATTTAAGGGAAGGATTTCTATGAAACATTATCTCTACGCTCTCGGGGCAATTCTCTGCTGGGCCAGTCTACCGGCTGCGACCGGTTCGGGATTAGCGGATCTTACCTCGGAGGAGCTGATGTTTTTCAGTTTCACCAGCGCGGCAATATATCTTTACTTGCAGGATGTACTCCTGACCCGTTCGTTCACACTCTATATCCCGGACCTTAAAGTAACCCTTTTAGGGGTATGGGGGATTTTTCTCTATCATTATATCTACTATCTGGCGCTAAGCCATGCGCCTCTTGCCGAAGGTGCCATATTGGCAACAACGTGGTCATTTTGGATTGTGGTTTTCTCATCATTGCTGCTCTTTAAAAAATTTAAATTATCCATAATTATTACTGCCGTGGTTGGTATGATAGGAGCTGAGCTGGTCATATCCTCGGGTAAAGATCTGAGCTTTAATTTGGAGTATATGCAGGGCTATATGCTGGCATTACTCTGCGGTATAATCTGGTCCAGTTTTTCGGTGGCCCTTGGACATTTTGCAATCAAGAGAGAACCCATGACTGTTTTTACCATCTATGCAGCCATTCTTTCAGCCATTCTTTATCTGGTAACGATGCCCCATGGTGTACCGTCGATGCTTTCTTTATTTTCCGCCATTTATCTCGGCTGTGTTCCTTTGGGGCTGTCTTTTTTCTTATGGAACAGGGCCCTTACCGGCGGAAATATGGTAATTATTGGTTTTCTCAGTTATTTTACGCCGCCGCTTGCGGTACTGATGGTTGCCCTCATCCATGGTGAAAAAATTTCGTCTCAGGTGCTTGTTGGGATGGTCGTCATACTCGCAGCAGCAATTGGTGGTAAAATGAGCCTGACTATCACCAGAAAAGCATCCCCACTTTAAATTCTCAGGGAGAAATTGATGAAAGAAATGACAACGATTGAATGGCAGGATTTTGCAAAGGTCGAACTGCGTGTCGGCAAAATTATCACGGCAGAGGTGTTTAAAGAAGCCCGAAAACCAGCATATCTCCTGCAGGTTGATTTTGGCGAGGAACTTGGCATAAAAAAATCGAGTGTCCAGGTCACGGAGTTATATACTCCTGAAGATCTGGTCGGCAGGCTTGTTGTCGGTGTAGTTAATTTTCCTAAAAAACAGATTGGTCCGGTTATGTCTGAATGCTTGATCACAGGATTCCATAATGCGGATGGCGCCGTCGCTCTCTGTGTTCCTGACACGGATGTTCCATTAGGGGCGAAATTGTGTTGAATATCTGCAAGGTGAAGATACTCCGGAAAATTCCCGCAATACGGAAAACTCTCCAGTTTATCGGAATTTGGTCAGCCATACCGTCATTTCTAACTCAACAATCATGAGGTAAATGGAGCAACAGTCCTCACTCTGACTGCATGATATAGATCGGATAAAATGATTATTGTAGTTTAATAACAATAGTATATGTATTTACACCTTTTTTTATCTCATATATCTGGTCCTGCCTTTGCTCTTTCTGTCCCGAATGTATCTTTTATAAGAAAAAACGGCATGGTAATTGAGTGTTACCCTGTAAGATAGAACAAAAAACTAACCGGACGAGTGTGAGTAAAGGCGAATATATTTCCGGTAAGTAATGTACAGGTTCCACCTCAAAAGACTGTGATTAAGACATGGAGGAGATCATGACTGCAAGAGAAGCGATCCGAATCCTTATGCTGAGCCCAATATATTTTCATATACCACCACATTGCCGAATTAAACTGATAAAAGACTACTGTATGCTTTATGTATCGGAGCCTAATAAAAAGAAATAATCCAATACCTTCAGTTTGGCGATATGCATTTTAGTCTATGGGGATAAAGGAAAGGGCGGATCCAAAATCCGCCATTTCTCTGAAAGGGTACTGCAATTAATTCCGGAATTTTTTCTGTTCGCAGGAGTTGGTGTTTCCTGAATTTTTTTCCAGAAATAAAGGTAGTTAGTTGTCGGCAGCCAATTCAATTTCCATGTCGATCATATCCCGGGCTCGTTCCAGGACGCGCTGTTCATTGTCTCCTCCAAGAGCGACTTGTTGAGTCTTTCCGGATGGATTGACAATATCAAAGCTGAAATTTGAACAATGAATCTGCTCAGCCTTTACTTTAATTTCCCAGCCTCGATAGGTATCCTTCAGAACTGTTTTCATGGTTTACCTCCAATAATTTCACATTATTTTTAGTGCCTTATTCCTGAAAACCTGCCACTCTGTTCAGTACCCCTTGAGAGGTATAAAAAAACAAGAAAACTGGAGACTACTTTAAAATTAGAATCTTAAAATTACCTCCAAGGCACTTATACCCGCAAAGCACGGGCACTGAGTACCCCCTTGTGGGGTGTTAGTTATCCTTCACCATCAACAATAAAACAGCTTACTGTAATTGGAAAGCTGAGCTTGGCCCGTTTGAGAAAATCCACAAACCAGAGCCACAGCAGCTCTGGATTATTTTTTTCTAAAAGGAGGATAAAGTATGAAGGAATTGGATGTGTTGATAATCGGTGCAGGAACGGCAGGCCAGACAGCAGCCTTTGATTTGGTGGCCGAAGGTTACAGCATTGCCGTGGTGGACAACAGCGGGGAACCCGGCGGAATATGTGCTCTGCATGGTTGCCAGGCCAAAAAATGGTTCTACGAACTGACTGAAGTTGCAGCCCGGTGCAGGCACTTGCAGGGAATTGGAATCACAAATCTTCCGTCCGTCAGCTGGCAGCAGGTACTTGAGGCAAAAAATGGATTTACTTCTGAAATTCCTGAAGCAACTGTTGCAAACCTGAAAGGCAACGGCATCGAATATATAGAAGGAAAGGCAGCATTCGTTGATGCTGATGTCATACAGGTGAATGGAACATCGCTTAAGCCGCGCTATACTATTATAGCCACTGGTGCAATTCCAATGTCACTGCCGATTGAAGGCAGTGAACATATGGCATCAAGCAATGAATTTCTTGATCTTGAAAAATTGCCGAAACGAATAACTTTTATTGGCGGCGGCTTCATCTCTTTTGAGTTCGCACATTTTGCAGCACGTCTTGGTACTGATCCAAACGAAATTTATATCCTTGAGGTCATGGACAGACCGCTCGGCCCTTTTGATGCGGAGATGGTAGGAGAACTTGTCAAGGCAAGCCGCGCAGAAGGCATACAGGTACAAACCGGCATTGAAATCCAGTCTCTTTCCAGAGGAACCAGTGGTTTTGTAGTGACGTTAAAGTCCGGCGAAAGTATTGAAACAGACCTCATTGTTCATGGAGCCGGCCGTACAGCCAATATCGAGGGGCTTAACCTCGAGGCAGCCGGAATTAGCTTTAACCGCCGGGGGATAGAGGTCAACAATCACATGACCACCTCCAACTCGAAGGTTTTTGCCATAGGAGATTCTGCTGCAACTCTACAGCTTGCCCGCGTTGCAGATAATGAAGCACATACCGCGGCAGCCAATATCATCGCCCGTGACAATCAGAAACCACCTGCTTCAATTGACTACAGCGCGACCCCGGCAATGTTGTTCACCTATCCTATGCTCGGCATGGTGGGAAAAACTGAAGATGAGCTGATCGAAGCAGGGACAAAATATTGGATGAGTTTTGATAAAGAACTGAATTGGCCGACCTATCGCCGTGTCGGGATGAAGCATGCTGCATACAAAATTTTGGTGGATGCTGATAATAAAATTCTCGGGGCACATATCCTTTCCGACAACGCCACAGGTCTGATCAACACTTTCAAGCAGGCCATGCTCGATGGCACAACAGTGCAGGAACTGCATAAAGCGAATATCATGAGTCCTTATCCGTCACGGGAAAGTGATATCCTTTATATGTTGGAACCGTTGCTTGAGTAGTATCTGATAACGAAAATATGATGAATAATTTTCTGCGGACGAGGAGGTGAAGGTTTTTGTCAAATTTCCACTGTACCGATGGAGATGAGGTGTTTATAGTCTTTCTGACAAATGATTGTACTGAGAAATGCTGGCTAAGAGTTACCGGTTGAACAGGTAAATATATGGAAAGGGTATGGATAACGTATGGACTATAAGGACTATTACAAGGCCCTGAATATTTCCAAAGACGCACCGCAGGAAGAGGTTAAACGAGCTTATCGGAAATTGGCTCGTAAATATCATCCGGATGTAAATAAAGATCCTGCTGCAGAAGTTAAATTTAAGGAAATAGCTGAGGCGTACGAAGTATTGAAAGATGTCGAAAAACGTAAAGCTTATGATACCTTTGGCAGCAACTGGCAGGCTGGTCAGGATTTCAAGCCTCCTCCTAACTGGAAATCCCGTTATCATGGACCAACGTATGAATCACAGGGAGGTTCTGCCGATCAATTCAGCGATTTCTTTGAGTCTCTTTTTGGCCGTGGTGGCGCCGGTGGTGGCGGCAGCCGTTTTTCGTCTGAAGATTTTTCATCTTTCGGACGGGAACGCAGTGCAAAAGGCGATGATCTGCATGCAAAGGTCTCCATTACACTGGAGGACAGTTACCATGGGGCCAAAAGAACCATTACATTGAATAGAACGGTAGATGACGGCAGGGGGAGTTTAACCGTTGAACCGCAATCGCTGCAGATTACTATTCCTAAAGGAGTGATTGAAGGTCAACAGATCCGGTTGGAAGGGCAGGGGAATGCGGGGTATGGCCAGGGGCCGAAAGGTGATTTGTTTCTTGAAATAGTTTTTCTGCCGCACCCGTATTTTACCGTTATTAAACGTGATGTTTATCTTGTTCTTCCCATTACTCCGTGGGAGGCAGCGCTTGGAGCGACTATTGCAGTGCAGACTCTTGGCGGCAAAGTCGATCTAAAGCTTCCGCCTAATTCCCAAACTGGAGGGAAATTACGTTTAAAAAAACGTGGAATCTCCTCAAAATCACAGACTGGTGATCAATATGTAACTCTTGCCATCCATGCACCTCCGGCGGAAACAGCCGAACAGAAAGAACTGTATGAAAAGATGGCAAAGCTTATGCCCTTTAACCCCCGGACAGGATTTGGAGGTTGAGAATGAATCAAGAGTATCGCTATACCATCCTGGATGAAGACACTCAATTAGGTATTAAAGAAATCTGTGCACTTTGCCGGATTAGTACTGAGCTGGTTAACGAAATGGTCAATGAGGGAGTGCTGATCCCGGAAGGACCTACGCCTGAAACATGGCGTTTCAGTGCTGTATCTATCAAGAGGATTCAGGTAACCCGCAGGCTGCAAAATGACCTGCGGGTTAATTTGGCGGGAGCTGCATTGGTACTTGATCTGCTGGAGGAAATTGAGGAATTGCGTTCCAGGCTCAGATAAATAAACTTTAAAATCCATGAAGATGAGTAACTTATTAAAATTTACCAGGTGAGTATTGGAGCAACTGACTTGAAACCGAACTTTGTTTTGCCGTATTGCATGATGGAAGCAAACTTGTTGTTTAACTATGGTCAACTGAATTAAACCCGGATAAACGGGATTTCTTAAAATACCCGGAAGTTACTTGAAGGTACCTGAGGGATTTTAGGAGCCTGCATAAAATTATTTTTTACTGAATTTGAAAAGAATAATTTATAAGGCATACAAAGGAGAATTAAATGAAAATCTATGTTGGAAACATGTCGTATGAGGTTCAAGAGGACGATTTGCGACAGGCTTTTAGCGAATTTGGCCAAGTTGAATCAGTCAGTATAATTATGGATAAATTCAGCGGCAGATCCAAAGGGTTCGGCTTTGTCGAAATGGCCACTAAAGAAGAGGGACAGGCAGCCATCGAGGGCCTGAACGGCAAGGAATTGAAGGGAAGGGCTGTTACCGTCAATGAAGCTAAACCCCAGGTGAAAAGAGAAGGTGGACCTGGCGGTGGTCGTGGCGGCGGTAAAGGAGGCTTCGGAGGTGGAGGAGGCCGCGGCGGGCAGGGAGGCAATAAAGGAAACTTCGGCGGGGGACGCGGTGGAGCCGGGGGCGCCGGCGGTGGAAAAGGCGGAGGTTTTGGCGGTGGTGGCCGAGGCCGTGGTGGAGATAGATAGTTTCAGGTAATCCGCGATTAATTTCTTAGAAACCGGTGAATTATATCTTTGCCGGTTTTTATCAACCTGCGATTACACTTCTTTTGTCAAAACTATAGGAGGTTATATGCATGCAGCATATGTTCGTTTGAGTGATGGAATTCTCGTGAGGATCATAACGGCGCTCATGTTTTTGCTGGTTACCACGACGGCCAATGCTGCAGCTATCCTTGAAGGCGAGCGAATGTCTCCGGTGCAGGGCAAAGAGGGCATGGTGGTCACCAGCCATTTCCTTGCCACCGAGGCGGCACTGGAGGTTTTGAAAAAAGGAGGCAATGCAATTGATGCGGCTGTTACCGCGGCATTTTCACTGGCGGTCACCCAGCCCAGGTCAGGTAATATCGGTGGCGGTGGCTTCATGTTGATTTCTTTTGAACAAAAAGATGAGGTTGTGGCCATTGATTATCGCGAAAAAGCGCCCAGCCAGGCAACTGCCGATATGTTCCTTAACACAGAAGGTGAGCCGGACAGTGAACGTTCCAGGTATTCGCACCTGGCAGCCGGTGTACCCGGAACCGTCGCAGGACTAGCTTTAGCCCTGGAAAAATACGGTACCATCAGTTTAAAGGAGGCGCTGGCACCTGCCATACATCTGGCGGAAAAAGGATTTGTGGTTACTCCGCGTTTTAGCGATGGATTGAAGGAAAAGGAGGGGATGCTTAAAAAATGGGATTCTTCCAGTAAAATTTTCTATAAACCGGATGGCAGTTTCTATGAGCCTGGAGAACTTTTTATCCAGAAGGACCTTGCTGCAACTCTGCGGCGCATTTCCGAACAGGGTGCAAAAGAATTTTATGAAGGTAAAACCGCTGAACTGCTGGTGGCGGAAATGGCCAAACATAATGGTCTTATTACCATGGAGGATATGAAAAATTATTCTCCGACCATCCGGGAGCCGGTCAAGGGAACGTATCGCGGATATGACATTTACTCAATGTCACCGCCAAGTTCGGGTGGCGTGCATGTGGTGCAGATTTTGAATATGCTCGAGGGCTATCCTATTGCTGAATATGGTCATAATTCAGCACAGACCATTCACTTAATGGCAGAGGCTATGAAACGTGCCTATGCCGACAGGTCTTTTTATCTCGGTGATGTCGACTTTATCAAAGTGCCATTGAAGGGTCTCATTTCAAAGGAATATGCGGCAACTCTCCGTAAAACTATTGACCCTGAGAAGGCTGTACCGAGCAAGACAATTACTCCGGGAAAACCACAACCCTACGAGAGCAATGAGACAACCCATTTTTCCATAGTCGATTCATACGGCAATGCTGTCTCCAACACCTACACCATCAATTTCAGCTATGGATCGGGCATCGTCGCTGAAGGCGCAGGCTTTTTACTTAACAATGAAATGGATGATTTTTCGGCCAAACCCGGCGTGCCGAATGCATATGGCCTGATCGGCGGTGAAGCCAACAAGATCGAGCCCAACAAACGGATGCTGAGTTCCATGTCACCGACTATTGTTAAACATCAGGGCAAAAATTTTCTTGTTACCGGCAGTCCCGGCGGTTCCAGGATTATCACCACTACTCTTCAGGTGATCATGAATGTTATAGATCACGGCCTCAATATCCAGAGTGCGGTAGCGGCTCCGCGCATTCATCACCAGTGGCTGCCCGATGAACTTCGCATTGAAGAGGGCATCAGCATCGATACCATCAAGATCCTGCAGGAGATGGGTCATAAGGTGGAACAGCAGGAAGCCATGGGCGCCATCCAGTCCATCATGATTAAAGACGGCATGATGTATGGAGGTGCCGATCCTCGCAGGTCGACCGCTCTTGCTGCCGGTTTGTAATACACAATAAGAATAAGTCTGTATCGTGGGGCGGGGTTCTAAACCCGCCCTTTAAAACAAATAAATCTTATCATGTTGAAATCCATTCAGGCAGGTGTTCTTAATGTTAGCTATATCGAGAGCGGGTCTTCCAACGGTACGCCAATTATTCTTTTACACGGCTTTCCGTATGATGTGCATGCTTATGATGAAGTAACTTCTTTCCTGGTTTCGGCTGGATGTCGAGTTTTCGTCCCCTATTTACGTGGATACGGTCCAACGCGCTTTGTGTCGGCGGACACGCCACGCTCAGGTCAACAGGCGGTGTTGGCATATGATCTGCTGGCCTTTATGGACGCGCTTTCGCTTTCCAATGCTGTTCTCGCGGGATATGATTGGGGAGGTCGTGCTGCTTGCATTGTGGCTGCTCTTTGGCCTGAACGTACACTCGGACTCGTGTCGGGAGGTGGTTACAACATTCAAAATATTTCAGGATCGATACAACCCGAGGTACCTGAAAATGAACACCGCCTCTGGTATCAATATTATTTTCACTCCGACCGTGGACGCGTGGGCCTGACACAAAACCGCCGAGATTTTTGCAAGCTTCTCTGGCGACTATGGTCTCCTTGCTGGAATTTTTCCGAAGAAACGTACCAACGCACCGCTGTATCTTTTAATAATCCCGATTTCGTCGAAGTGGTTATTCACTCTTACCGCCACCGTTATGGGCTTGTGCCGGGAGACCCGGCCGTAGAGGAAATAGAGCGGCGCCTCATCAAACAGCCTGAAATTTCCGTACCTTCAATTGCACTTGATGGCGAAAATAACGGGGTTCTCCCACCGGATGGATCAAAAAACCACCAGGTCTTCTTTACCGGTAGTTACGAGCGCCGGGTGATTGCCGGAGCTGGTCATAATTTGCCGCAGGAAGCTCCCCAAGACTTTTCAGCAGCGGTGCTGTCACTCGTTTAAAATAATATTTGGTAAAGTCGTAAAAGACCCGTGCAACGTCATTCCGGACTTGATCCGGAATCTACCCCTAACTGAAAACAATGGATTCCGGCTCAAGCCTGCAATGACGTAAAATTAAGAGTTAGTTTTTTACGAGCTAATCTCGGATGGGGATTCTCTGAATCCCGAAAATACATTTTCTAGCCCGTATATCTCACCAAGTCGATCTCAACCGGCTCCTCTCTGATCTTTCTTGGAACATTCTGGATTTTTCAATCAATCGTCTCTATCTTAATGCTCAATTGCAGTTGTTGTGGCTGCGGAAATACTGGAAAGAATTCCGGAGAATTGAAATGATGAAAATCCATTCTTTTTTTAAGCACCATCTTAAGCTCTCCTTCATTATCCTGATTATCCTTTTTTTGGTTTCCCCTCTAGAGGGACAGCAAGCAGAACAAAAAGAGAAGCCGGTGCCGGTCATTGTCAAAGAGGCAAAGATTGATCGTTTCGTCGATTATGTCGAGGCACTCGGAACCTTGCGAGCCAATGAAACTGTGAATATCACCGCAACCGTGACGGATACGGTGACGGCAATTCATTTCGATGACGGTCAGCGGGTTAATGCGGGTGATATTTTAGTTGAGATGACCAACACAGAGGAGCATGCATTGCTCGATGAAGCGCAATCGACCCTGAAAGAGGCGCAAATACAATACGAAAGAGTGAAGCCCCTGGTGGAAAGAGGCGCCGCAGCCAGATCGCAGCTTGATCAGCAGCAGCGAGACTACAACACGGCCAGAGCTCGGTATCGGGCCATCGAATCACGGTTGCAGGATCTTTTGATTGTTGCGCCTTTTTCTGGGGTGGTTGGTCTTAGAAATATCAGTGTCGGTGCACTCGTCGAACCCGGAGTCATAATTACGACCCTTGATGACGATAGTATCATGAAGCTCGATTTCTCAGTGCCGGCAATTCATCTGGCGACGCTCAAGATAGGTTTGCCCATTGAGGCCAGATCGCCGTCTTATTCGGATCGAACATTTCCCGGAAAGATCAGCGCCATTAATAGTCGAATTGATCAGGCAACCCGGTCGATTGTCGCAAGAGCCATTCTGCCTAACCCGGATCGCCTCCTGAAGCCCGGTTTATTGATGAACGTCCAGCTGTTGAACAACCTTCGGGATGTTGTTGTTATTCCTGAAGAAGCGCTGATTCCGACCGGACAGGAGAACCACGTGCTGATAGTGGATCCATCTGTTGATCCCGTTGTTGCCGAACGACGTAATGTAAAAATCGGTGCCCGCCGTCCCGGTGAAGTTGAAATAGTTGAGGGACTTAAAGCAGGTGATGTTGTAGTTATTCATGGCACTCTTCGCGCACGACCGGGCCAGGAGGTGGAGATTGTAGCAGTTGCCGACGAAAACGAGTCACTTGAACAATTGCTGCAGCAGGATGTTGAAGGACGGGACAAATGATTATATCGGATATATCAGTAAGACGGCCGGTATTTGCTTCCGTCATCTCGCTTCTGTTGGTGGTTTTTGGGCTTGTAGCGTTCAACAGGCTGCCGCTGCGGGAATATCCCGATATTGATCCTCCCGTTGTGACTATTGAAACCATTTATCCAGGTGCTTCGGCCAATGTAATTGAAACACGGATTACCCAGCTCATCGAGGAGAGGATCGCCGGAGTTGAAGACATCCAGTTTATAGAATCAACCAGTGAAGATGGCCGTTCTCTCGTTACCATCGAATTTACCACCGGCCGAGATGTTGACGGAGCGGCAAATGATATCCGGGACAGGGTTTCGGGAATCCTGGATGATCTGCCTGATGAAGCGGATCCTCCGGAAATCCAAAAAGTCGATTCCAACGATGATCCAATCATGTGGCTGAATCTGACCAGCGACCGCATGACTGTGCCGGAGCTGACCGATTATGCCGATCGATACCTGGTCGACTATTTCTCGGTCCTGAGCGGTGTATCCCGGGTCAGAATAGGTGGAGAACAGAGTTTTGCCATGCGTATTTGGATAGACCGGCAGGCTATGGCTGCACGGGGGCTCACCGTAAGTGATGTCGAAGATGCCTTGCGGGCCGAAAACCTGGAACTGCCTGCCGGCAGTATAGAGTCGTCTGAGCGTGCTTTTACGGTACGTGTCAAACGTGAATTCCGAACCGCTGATGAATTTAGTCGCCTGGCTTTAAAAAGAGGCGAGGATGGTCACTTGGTTCGCCTTGGAGAAATAGCCAGGGTTGAACGCGGTACGGTAGAGGATCGCACCTTCTTCAGAGGCAATGGTGTGCCAATGATCGGCTTGGGTATAATCAAGCAATCGACTGCCAATACCATTAACGTGGCGCGGAGTGCCAAAGCGGAGATGGTCCGCCTCAATCCAAACCTTCCCGAGGGCATGGAAATCAAACAGAGTTATGACACCTCTGTCTTTGTCGAAGGTGCTATCCGAGAAGTATACAAAACCCTGTTGATTGCCATTAGCCTGGTCGTGCTGGTTATATTTCTGTTTCTGGGGAGTGTCCGCGCCACTTTGGTGCCTGCAGTGACAGTGCCTATTTCCATTATTGCGACTTTTATCGTCTTAAGCGCCCTTGATTTTTCAGTAAATCTTCTCACGTTACTGGCGCTGGTTCTTGCGATTGGGCTGGTTGTTGATGATGCCATAGTGGTACTCGAGAATATCCACCGGCGTATGGACGAAAAAGGTGAGACGCCATTGGTGGCCGCATTTAGAGGTACCCGCCAGGTTGGCTTTGCGGTCATCGCAACCTCACTGGTACTGATCTCGGTCTTTGTTCCGATTGCTTTTCTGCAGGGGGATGTCGGACGCCTGTTTTCGGAGTTTGCCCTGACCATGGCGGCGACAGTCTTCTTTTCCAGCATTGTTGCCCTGAGTCTTTCACCTATGCTGGCTTCAAAAATTCTTAAGCAGCGGACAGGCAGCCACCGAAACAATCGACGTATCGACCGTTTTTACCGATGGATTCGCAAAAGGTATCGTCGCCTGCTTAAAAGCGCCATAAGGCGTCCTGTATGGGTTTTCGGAATTTTTGTGTTGCTGATAGGTGCAACTGTCTGGATGTTTGAGCAGATACCCAATGAGTATGCGCCGAAGGAAGACCGGGGGGCTTTTTTTGTGCTGGTCAATGGACCGGAAGGTGCAACCTTTGGCTATATGGAAGAATATATGGACGAAATCGAGCGGCGGCTCATGTCCTATATCGATAAGAATGAAGCTATACGATTGCTGGTTAGGGCTCCACGGAATTTTTCTAATTTTGCTAATTTCAACTCAGGGATCGCAATCTTTGTTCTCAATGACTGGAGCAAAAGGCGCTCGGCCTGGGTCATAATGGAGGAGGTACGAACACAACTCGCAGAGCTTCCCGGAGTGAGGGCAATTCCGGTAATGCGGCAGGGTTTTGGTGCATCAATTCAAAAACCGATGCAGTTTGTCATTGGCGGCGGCACTTATCAGGAGCTGGCGCAGTGGCGGGACATACTTCTTGAACAGATCGAGGCCGATAATCCCGGACTCACCGGTATTGACTGGGATTATAAAGAAACCAAGCCGCAAATACAGGTGAATATCGATTATGACCGTTCTGCAGAACTGGGGGTAACCATAAGTAATATCGGCCGAACCCTTGAAACCATGCTCGGTTCCCGACGGGTTACAACATATATCAATGAAGGCGAAGAATATGATGTGATCATTGAAGGTGAACGTGAAGCGCACCGAACGCCGATGGACCTGCAAAATATTTATGTCCGGTCATCCCGCAGCGGTGACCTTATTCCGCTGTCAAATCTGGTAACGCTGGAAGAATTTGCCGATTCGAATGAATTGAACAGGTACAATCGTGTAAGGGCGATAACCTTGGAAGCAAATCTTGCCGAAGGGCTGGTGTTAGGCGATGCACTTGCTTATATGGAGGACCTTGCTCAAAAACACCTGCCGGGAAAAGTTATCATTGACTATAAAGGGCAGTCTCTGGATTATAAAAAATCCGGTCAGTCCATTGTCTTTGTTTTTCTGCTGGGAATCCTTGTAGTATTTCTTGTGCTGGCAGCGCAGTTTGAGAGCTATATCGACCCGTTTGTCATCATGCTCACGGTTCCATTAGCGATGGCCGGCGGTCTGCTGGGCCTCTACTTTACCGGCAGCACATTGAACCTTTACAGTCAGATCGGCCTGGTTATGCTGATTGGCCTGGCTGCAAAAAATGGTATCCTGATTGTAGAGTTTGCCAATCAGCTTCGGGAGCAGCGACTGTCTTTCTATCATGCTCTCCTGAAAGCCTCGGAAATACGGTTGCGTCCGATTGTTATGACGGGTATCACCACCGCAGCGGGAACCATCCCCCTGATCATTTCTACCGGGGCCGGGGCGGAAACCCGGATGGTCATTGGCGTTGTTGTTTTAGCGGGTGTTTTGTCGGCAACGCTCTTTACTTTGTTTATAGTACCGGTAGCTTATGGAGTTCTTTCCCGCAGGAGCGGTTTGCCTGGTTCCGTTGCCCGGCGTCTCCAAAAAGAACAATCACTGGCGGATGAAAAATGAGGAAAACTATAGAAAAAAGAAACAGAAAAGGGCTTTCCCGGTCGCCTGGAAAGCCCTTTTTGATTCGAAATAGAGTAAAGCTTGATAAACTCGTAGAAACCTAAAATTTTGGATGGCTAAGTAAAAAATTATGCCATCTTCTTTAGGCTAATCGGATTCGGCGCCATGCGGACATATCCCTTGCCCTGAGCCACGATATCGAGCGGGAGGCTCGCCATATCCGTAAGGTCCATTGACATGTCCTTGATAACAGGATGCTCCATGACTTTTACATAACTTTTACACTCATCGCAGGTGGAAATTCGATAACCTGGTTCATCCTCAGAGAGGATAGTACTGAGTTTGTCGGTATCCACACATCCGCAACTGGGGCAGCCAATGAATTTAAACGTCCCTGTCGTCCCGCAGAAGGAGCAGTGCAGGCGGCGTTGCGGTCCTTCAACAATGGATGCCAGCGCAGCCTGAGCCGAACAGAGTGGGCATCGTCCATTTTCCCACTCCCTGCCATCGAGCTGAAAGGTCTCACGCAGGGCAAGGAAATAAGGTCTGCTCAACAGGAACAGGATACTGGCCAGTTCCTCATGGCTATAAGGAAGGGCGTCAATAGTCGGAATTTTGTCGATCGGAAATTGCATAAAGTCTATATCGCCATTTTCCAATGCCTTGTGAAGAGGCTCTAATTCTTCGCCCGGCAGGTTGAAAGTGGATACAAACAATTTAAAAACTGGGCCTATGCTTTCACGGGGATATGCCTTGGCTTCTTCAGGTGACACCACTGTTTGAGGTTTAGGCAGAAGCTTGGCAGCTTCCTCCTGAAAGCGCTGCAATTTGGCAAAGAGCTCAAGCGGATCCTTGAGATGGGGCCGTTGTTCAATCAATGCCTGAATATCTATACTCATAATTCTCTTATTCCTTAGGGTATTTGGGGGTAGATAAAGGGGGTAGGTACTCCGCTTAATCCTTCTTCGAGAAAAGTGCGGAGCTGTTTCTTTTCAGGGGGAGTTAGTCGTAGGGGCTTCAGCAGGGTATTTCCCTTGCCTCCTCCTTTGTTGAAAAATTCAATTACCTCGTCCAGGGTTGCGTATATACCGTTGTGCATGTAGGGGGCGGTTCCGGCGATTTCTCTCAGAGTTGGTGTTCTGAATGCTTTCCAGTCTTTCTGGTCTTTGGTGATAAGGTATCTGCCGGGATCTTCAGCAAGCGTTCTGTATTCCTCGAAATGGTAAACTTTAGCAACGAATCGACGTGTTGCGGCAATGCGTGGATCTTTTAAGTGTTCCGGGTTCTCCTCAACATTGAGGACATGAAAACGATCATCGGCGAGGTTAACGCCGTTATGGCACTGGGTGCACTTGCCTTTGCCCGTAAATATTTTGTACCCTTTCAAGGCTTCCGCTGATAAAGCATTTTTATCTCCGTCAAGGAATCTGTCAAGGGGAGAATCACGTGAAATGAGGGAACGTTCAAATGACGCGATCGCCATAGCGATACGTTCCCTGGTTATATCGCCATCGCCGAAGACTGCGGTGAATTCTTCTACGTATTCCGGCACTGAACGAATTTCTTCTTCCATGAAGTCCAGATTTTGGTTCATCTCGAAAGCTGACATCATTGGAAACAGAGCTTGCTCTTCAAGAGATGACGCACGGCCATCATGAAAAAGACGTTTTTGGAATCCCACCCCAATGAGCGTAGGAGAGTTGCGCCAGTTTCGGGTTGTGGGATAGTTGAGCGAGATCTCGAGTCCGTCGCTGAAACTGTTTTCCGGATCATGACATGTTGCGCAGCTCATAGTCCCGTCGCCGGACAAACGACGGTCGAAGAAGAGCTTCTTGCCAAGCTCAATCTTTGTCGATGTCTGGGGATTGTTTTTCGGGATGGGGATATCCCCTGGAGACTCAAGGATTCCGGCAAACCCACAAAAGGGGAAGAAAATTGTCGCTAAGATAATCCAACATATGTTTTTCATAGACTCATTTTCCCGCCTGGTTCAATTCCTCATCAATGATCTTTTTAAAGTATTCGAAAGGACGCTCTCCAATCACTTGCCGACCATTTATGTAGAAGGTTGGAGTGTTATAGAGATCTATTGATTTAGCAAGCTCCAGATCACGGTCAATATCAGCTGCATGTTTACCCTTGTCTATCGACTCGGTAAATTTTTTAACATCGAGCCCAAGTTCATCTGCATAACCAATTAGGCTGGCTCTGTCGAGTTTCGGTGAACGGGCAATCAACATATCATGCATTTCCCAGTACTTGCCCTGGTCTCGTGCAGCAAGCGAGGCTTCCGCTGCCATTCTGGCATAATCACGATATTTGTAGGGATAATTTTTGATTACCAGCCGAATCTGGTTGGGGTATGACTGCATCAGTTGTTTGACGGTCGGACCGGCCGCCACACAATGCGGTCATTGAAAATCAATAAACTCAATGAGCGTAACCGGCGCATCCACCGGTCCAAGAGATGGAGAGTCGCCAACCGGAACCTCGGTCCTTTTCTCAGCGGCATGCGCTACACTAAATAGCAGCAGGATGGAAATACAGATCAGTAGTTTTTTCATCATAATAAATACGCCACCATCATTAAAAAAAGGGGATACCGGAGTATCCCCTTTTAGACTTAGTTGCTAAAGGACCGGACTACATCTTCCCGGCCGCCTTCATCCATTTTGGATATCTCTTCTTTGCTTCACTGACCGGTAGCGTGCCGCTCACCATCAGCTTGAAGGTACCCGGATTGGCAACTGTCCCTAGATAAATATGCACCGGAACAGCGATAGCGAAGATCACGAACGCAACATTATGCAACAGGTGTGAAAGAAGCATTATTGTTGAGTCGTCTTTCATGAACCAGATACCGAATCCCGAGAGAGCGATAAGGATTCCACCTCCCAGGACAGCCAGATAATAGAGCTTCTGGCCGGGATTGTATTTGCCCATTGGTGGAACAGTCACCTTGTGGGAGAGATATCCACCTGCCACCTTGAACCATCGCACATCATCGGCGTCGTATTCAAGAGATTCCTTCAGATAATGGCGCATGGAGTACAATAAGGAGATACTAAATACAACTCCTAACCAGTTATGTACCGATTTCATAGTAATAAATCCACCGAAAATCGCTCCGATGAATTCTATATGAAACAGAAAGGCAAATCCTGTGATCATCAGCAGGATGCAGCTTCCGGCGAGTATCCAGTGGTTCACGATTTCGTCGGCACTCGATTTTCTTACCATCTCTGCCATATTACACCTCCTCGTCCTTTTCCTTGTGGGGGCCAATGGCCAGATAATGGATCGCCGCTGCTGCAGTGACTCCGATTAGACCTATTGCTGAAAGTGGCTTCAGATAAGTATGCCAGAAGACCACACTGCTTGGAATTGTTGGATTCTCTTTCATCCCGTAGAGCTTTGGTTCATCCTTGAACGCATACATCGATCCCAGGCCGTCAAGATCCTGCTCTCCATAAATGGTGTTGTAATTTTCATTTCTGGCGGTAGTTATCAATTCGTTCCGATCACCGTATTTCAAAGCACCGGTGGGACAGGTTTTAACACAGGCCGGCTGCATGCCTGCGCTGGTCCGGTCCGAACACTGATGACATTTTGATACTTTATCTTCCGAATCATAACGGGGAACATCGAATGGACAGGCGTTGACGCAGAGCTTACAGCCAATGCACTTGTCGCGGTCAAACGCAACAGAACCGTCCGCCGTTCTGTACAATGCACCCGGAGTAGGACAAATCTTCATGCATCCTGCGTCCTCGCAGTGCATGCACCGCCTGCTGACAAAGAGCCAGCGTACGGGATTTTCATCCGAAGGTACCTCACTGTACTGGATGAGGTTGAAGGCCGAACTCGCAAGATCCGGCGGGTTTTGGTATGTGCCGGTGTTTGTGGTTTTAATGGCCGACAGCTGGTTCCATGACTTGCAGGCGACCTGACATGCCCTGCAGCCGATGCAATCCTCTGGAGTAACCAGAATCGCTTTGCGGTTTTTCGTAATATCGTTTGCCATATTTCCCCCTATGCCTTACGGACGTTGACCATGAAGGCCTTTGTCTCGGGTATCATTGTGTTCGCGTCGCCCACGTTTGGCGTAAGCAAGTTAGCGTTGTCATACCCGCTGCCATCCTCGGGATATTGCCATCCGAAATGCCAGGGAAGACCGACCTGGTGAACAGTGGTGTTGGATATTTTGAATGGTTTGAACCGCTCGGAAATCATTGCCACCGCTTTTACCTCCCCACGAGCGGAGGAAACCATAACGGTTTCACCATTGGTCAGGTCCAGCTCTTTCCCCAGTTCAACACTCATTTCCACGAAGTTCTGGGGCTGCAGTTCCATTAACCAGGAACAGTGCCGGGTCATGCATCCGGTCTGCCAATGTTCCGATACACGGTAGGTCGTCCCAACATAGGGAAAGCGCAAGTCACAGGAAGCAAAAGTATCCATCTTGTCGCCGAAAATCTTAATGGTCGGATTGATTCGTTGACCAGACATCGCGTTCATCTCGACCGGACACTCCAGGGCTTCATAATGTTCCGGGAACGGTCCTTCAGCAAGACCGGGACCAAATATAGAGGCAACGCCATCAGGTTTCATGATAAAAGGCAATTTCCCGCTGGTCCCTTGTGGTGGTGCGCCTCCGTCAGGGACATCACCTTCCCAGCCGGGTTTAGCCGCATTCCATTTCAGCAGAGGCCGTTTTGGATCCCATGGATTTCCCTGCAGGTCGACTGAGGCACGATTGTAAATAATTCTGCGGTTTACCGGCCACGCCCAAGCCCAGTCCGAATAAAGACCAAGACCGGTTGGATCGGCTTTGCCGCGGCGAGCCATCATATTTACTTGCTTGCCATCTTTCTCAATATAAGAGTTGCAATAGAGCCAGTTGCCGCTCGAGGTCGATCCATCGGCCTGGAGGAAGCCAAAGCTCTTCACCAGTTCACCTTTCTTGCCTATAAGCTTGGCAGGACTCGACTTGGTATCATAAACATCTTCGAGATAGTAGCCGTTGATCTCTTTGGCAACAGTGTGTGCATTTATGTGCTTGACCTTGCCGGATGCATCTTTTTCACCATATTCCCAGCTCAGGTTGACGATGGGATCGGCATATGCACCACCTTCTTTTTCGTAAAGATCTTTTACTTTATAAAACAGTTCATTGATGATCTCGGCATCAGGCATTGATCCTTCGAGGGGCTCAACAGCCTTGTATCGCCACTGTCCCCATCGTCCGGAGTTGGTGATACTACCCTCTTTCTCCATTGAAGAGCAGCAGGGCAGCATGAACACCTCTGTGTCTATTTCTTCGGGTTTCATGCCGGGACCACGCCAAAAGGAAGCGGTTTCATTGTCGAACAGATTGACGTTGACCAGCCACTTGAGTTTGGTCATAGCTTGCCGGGTCTTATTGCCGTTGGCTCCGGAGCAGGCTGGGTTTTGACCCCAGGCAAAGAATCCTTCGAAATCACCCTTGTACATCTTGTCGAAAATGTTCAGCCATGAAGCATTCATGCCGACATCCAGCTTTGGCATCCAGGAATAACCGAAATCATTTTCCTTGGTCGCTGCCTCGCCATAGATCGCTTTGAGGTAACTGGTAATATATTTATGGCGATTTGACCACCAGTTGACACTGCCCGGTTCCGTTGCTGTTGGCCTGGTCTTTTCGTTGTAGGTTGCGAGATCGACCAGGGACGCGTTCGGAACCGGATTGTATCCGGGCAGGATATGGAACAGAATGCCGTAGTCTGTCGATCCCTGAACGTTGGATTCACC
>JBARUR010000214.1:0-2711 GCA_049645845.1 Desulforhopalus sp.
ATCCTTCAAGACCAACCTGTTTAAGTGCATCTTTCGCCCTGCTCTCACGAGCTTCCTTATCCATTCCATCCAGTTCGAGTCCGAAGGCCGCATTCTCAAGGACTGTCTGGTGCGGCATAAGAGCAAAAGATTGAAAAACCATGCTGGTTTTGCTTCGGCGAAATCGTACCAGTTCAGCTTTCTCCATCTTCAAAATATCTTTACCATCGACCAGCACCTCTCCTGATGTCGGCTCAATGAGTCTATTCAGCATGCGCACAAGAGTTGATTTTCCTGAGCCGGATAAACCCATAACAACAAACACTTCTCCTGTGTTAACCTCAAAGCTTGCGCCCTGCACGCCAACAGTAAGACCTGTCTTATCATAGATTTCTTCCTTACTTTTACCTTGTTCAAGCAGTTCCAATCCTTTTTGAGGATCAGAACCGAAAACCTTGTAGAGGTTTTTTATCGCTATTTTTTCCATATCATTTTTCAGCAATATTCTCTGTGGGATTACAGATTCCTTCATTTGACAACATTGACTAAAAACAGCACTTCCAGAGTGCAAAGTACTCCCCAGATAAAACTATTCGACAATATTAGATGTGGCAATATTAGATGTGACAATATTAGATGTGGCAATATTGTTTTGTACAAAACTAAATAGAACAATACATTTAGTCAAGACTTAATTTAACTAAATAATTAAGATAGAAAGGAAAAAATCCTGAACTTATTGATTTCGTATAATAAAAATAAGGGGTGGTTGAGAACCAACCGTTTGAAGAAAATCGAAAAGAAGGGTACGCAAAAGACAAATTCAATGAAAGACAGATACTCGTTTAGGCCAAAAAGGAATTTTTATTCCCCGAGAAAGCGCATAAGACCGTTATCGTTGATGTTCAGGGCCTGAACAAGGGCGTCAAGGCCGATTTCAAGATTGGTCAGCTGGCTGGGGGTGAGTTGCTCCAAAGCATTGCTCAGCTTGCCTTGGGCAGGTTTGGGTGCTTTGTCAAGGAACTGACGACCTTCTTCGGTGATGTAAATATGTACACTCCGTTGATCTGTTTTGCTGCGATCACGGGATACGAGTTGCTTTTCTTCAAGCTTATCCAGCATATTGCTGCAGGTTGAAGGATGTATGGCAAGAGCCGCCGCCAGCTTCGATACCTTTAAACCCGGAGCAGCAGCTATTTCATGAAGCATCCATAGCTTGGCACTGCTCAAGCCACATGATTTTTCAACGTACTTAGAGTGCGACTGTACCCCTTTAAGAATATTACGCAAGCTTTGAGTAACTACATTAATTTGCTTGTTTTTTTCATCCATCATTCTCTCCCTGAAAGATCTCTATGAGTGAGACCTTCAGCTTAGTACTCCTTTTTTTATCGTCTGTTCCAGAATTTTTAGTTCGAAAGGGCTTTAATTTTTGAAAAGAATGAGGCTCGGAGGACACAAGATTTGTGTCCTCCGAGAATGCGGCATTCATGCTTGATTGAGACTATTTGAAATTATTCGGTAGCTGCCATTCGAGCTGCAGCAATCCAGCCATCCCATTTTTCCTGGTTTTTGGCAATCCACTCATCAACATGCTTGGAGATATCCTTTTCGGACTTTTCGCCATTGTTCATACGAGTGTTCTGGGCACTGACATCGCCGATGGTCAGCTTGAAATTCTCAAGGAAGTTTGCAGCTGCCGGATTCTTTTCCAGAAACTTTTTGTTGGCGACGACAGTGATGTCGTAGACCATGAAGCCGTTACGAAGCGGGTCGGAAACCGCACCCTGAATTCCGGAGACGGGGCTCTGATCGTCACCTTCGGCAGGCACATTGATCCACATGACGTCCTCACCGGGCTTCAGCTTATAAACAGTCCAATTAGGCGTCCAAGTGTAAAAAAAGACGGGCTTGCCGGACTTGTAAGCACCGATGGCGGAAGCCATGCCAGCTTCGTAGGAAGCCGTACTTGGTTTGATGTAGTCCTTGAGATTGAACACTTCCATATGCTTGGAAATGACTTTTTCACAACCCCAGCCGGGAGGACAAGCGGTCAGATCGGCTTTGCCGTCACCGTTCGCATCGAAAGCTTTGACTACTTCGGGGCGTTTGAAATCGTCCAGGGATTTAATATTAAATTTCTCAACTTCCTTTTTGGAAACGAGGTAACCCTGCATACCACCGGCCTTGATTATCGGATCGAGAATCTTGGCCTTCTTTTCGAAATTCTTGGGTAGCTGCGGAGTATGCAGCGGGAAGTTGCCGTTACACCAGTAGTCGATATCGCCTAGCTCGATAGACCTGTAGGCGATGGGATTCGAAAGATCTTTTGGTTTTTCAACATCATAACCGAGTGTTTCCAGTCCACGTCTTACGAGTGCTTCCTGGAAAAAACCGGTGTTCCAGGTAGCTCGTGCAGGTTTTAACGTTACACCTTCTCCGGGATCACCGGCAGCAGCCTGAGCATTCATTGCTCCGGTCAAAGCCATTGCTGCGACTGCAGCTCCAAGTACTACTTTCTTTAACAACATAATCTCTCCTTTAATTCTTTTTCTTTGTACCCATCGACTGGGTAATTCTATCCAAAACTATTGCCATCAAAACGATTGCCAGTCCACCGGTTGTAGCAAGACCGATATCAAGCGTATTCAGTCCGAGCACAACAGGAGCTCCTAAACCACCGGCTCCAATCAGTGCTGCAATAACGACCATGGAAAGCGCCATCATGATTG
>JBARUR010000215.1:0-1839 GCA_049645845.1 Desulforhopalus sp.
TCTGCCCCTTGTCTGGCAACAAGATTTCCCTACGGTACGCTCCTGTCCCAGGCAATGATGCAGAAGGTTGAAGAGGCTGAAGAGTTTATCAAATCCTTTGGTTTTTACAATGTCAGGCTCCGTGTTCACGGAGAACTTGCCAGGATAGAGGTTGATAACAAAGATCTCCCTTTGCTTATCCAACACCGTGAAAACATCACCAATACTCTCAATAAATTAGGATATGCCTATATCACAATCGATCTTGAGGGTTTTCACTCAGGAAGTATGGATCGAAATATAGAACTAAAAAGAGAATGAAATGAAAAACTATGGAGAGTGGAACAAGCCGGAGGCTGGACCAGTTTGGATGGATTGTATCTCTCAATAGACCTTGCCCTATTGAGAGATTGACCAGCATCATAAAAGTCTATCAATAGAGCCTCTTGCAAAATTAACCAAGAGCTTTTTATCGACTAAAATATTGAAATAATTGAGCTTCACGGCATGCTATGTTATTTTTTTTGTACCACCAAAAATAAAATCATAGGAGATGCCAATGAAGCTCAAAGACAAGATATCATGGTTAATGGGACGTGTCCAAAAAAGTTTGTTCCCATATCTGGACGAATGTTTCGATACGCCAATGAGCGAGCAGGAACAACGCCTGGTTGCAATCCTTGAGATTGTCCAGGTTGAAAAATATGTCTTCAGTTCAGCAACGTCTTACTGGCGAGGCCGTAAGCCCCTTGACCGACAGGCAATGGCTCGGGCATTTGTGGCAAAGACGTTGTATCGTTTCCCCACAACTATCGATCTCATCCGAGCACTGAAGGCAACAAGAAATCTGAGGCGCATCTGTGGTTTTATAACCACAGATGGAATTCCCTCTGAATCGACATTTTCGCGAGCATTCAGCGAATTTGCCGCCGGTGAGCTTGGAAAACAGGCGAATGATACCCTGGTAAAGGATTATTTGTCAGATGAGATAATCGGACATATAAGTCGGGACTCCACCGCCATCACCGGCAGGGAAAAACCCGTGGAAAAGGTGAAAGAGTTAAAGAAGCCTCGCAAACGAGGACGCCCTGCCAAAGGCGAAAAACGTGAACCGGTTGTCGCGAAACGACTTGATCGTCAGGTTGATTTGTCTGCAGAGGACGCAATCCGGGAACTGCCGACCTGTTGTGACCGGGGCACAAAGAAAAATGCCAAGGGATATAAAACATCCTGGAATGGTTACAAACTACATCTGGACATAAACGACGCAGGGTTACCAATCAGTGCAGTTGTTACCTCTGCTTCATTGCATGACAGCCAGGTTGCCATTCCGTTGATAAAATTAACCAGCAGTAAGGTTACATATCTCTATGACCTGATGGATGCCGCTTATGATGCCAGCAAGATTAACGAAACAAGCAGGCAACTTGGGCATGTTCCGATCATTGACAAGAATGCCCGCAGCAAAGAAGTCATGCCAAAGGCGCCCCATGAAGTGGAACGGTACAAAGAGCGGTCATCTGCGGAACGGGCAAATAGCCGATTGAAAGAAGACTTTGGAGCCAACAACGTAATGGTAAGAGGATATAGCAAGGTCAGTCTGTCAGCATTTAATGCTGGGAGTGATTGTTTTATTTGCAGATCAACTCATACGGTTACTCGGATAAATTTTCAAAGAACAGAACCTACGTTACGACAAGAGACGCGCGTCTATGTAGTGTAAATATTAACTAAAAATCAGCAAAATGAATGTTGAGAGGGAGCACTGGCGAAACCCAACCAAATAGGTTTGTCACTGCAACCTTTTTTGATCATTTTGCAAGAGGCTCAATAGATACCCTTTTTCACTACTGTCCGGGT
>JBARUR010000216.1:0-15109 GCA_049645845.1 Desulforhopalus sp.
CTTTTGGTTTTGTATGTGTATATATAATGCTACGTATGGGCGGTAAATATATTGGCGCCTTTACAGGAATGTCAGTAAGTAAAACAGATGCCCAAACTCGTAAATTACTTGGCTTATGCTTGTTCCCTCAGGCCGGCGTAGCTATTGGACTAGCCATACAGGCAGTAAATGAAGCTTCGATGGGAGAGTCAGGTACTTTATTAATTAATATTATCTTTGGCTCAACAATAATTTTTGAATTATTTTCTCCTTTAATGACCCGTTATGCTTTAGAAAAAGCCGGTGATATACAGAAAGGGCATGCGGGAGATAAGAGCAGCAGGCAGTCGAGGAATTTGAGATAGACCATTCATTGAAGAACTTCCCTGTCATACCGGAACTGCAGTTTACAGATCCGGCTTCTGCCAGCTGATCCAATGCCGTTAGGCGGCTCCAGGGGCAATCTGATTATCTCTCTTTTTTGAGAAGTCGTACGATCGCTTCGGCCGCAGCTTTTGAAGATGCTGGATTTTGTCCTGTGACAAGATTACCGTCCACTTCGACATGAGATGCCCAATCCTCAACCTTACTGAATTTTCCGCCTAGGCCGCTTAGCATATTTTCAACAGAAAATGGCACAATATCTACCATTTGTCCAGTTGACTCTTCACGGTTGGTGATCCCCATCGGCTTCTTTCCATCCACTTCATCCAGCTGGACGAATGACTCTTCACTATTGGTGAAGGCTGTAACCTTCTTGCCTTTCACCAGGGGCAAACCATTTGGATCTTTGGCGTGGAGCAGGACCGCAGGTGCATGGCAGACGCAACCGATCGGCTTGTCACGCCGATAAAATGCTTCAATCAGGGATATCGAGTTTATATCTTCCGCCAAATCCCAGAGGGGGCCATGGCCTCCAGGGTAAAAAATTCCATCGAAATCTTCAGGATTGAGCAACTCAAGGCTTTGGGTATTTGCCAGCTGTTCTTTTGCCTCGTCATCATTATAGAATCGTTGCGTCGCTTCTGTCTGGGCCTCGGGTTTTTCACTTTTAGGATCGACCGGTGGCTTCCCCCCAGCCGGAGAAGCCAGGAAGACTTGAATGTCATTATCTTTAAAAACATAATACGGGGCGGCAAATTCTTCCAGCCAGAACCCTGTCTTATAGTTAGTTTCACCTAGTCTTTCATGGGATGTTAGAACCATCAGAACCTTCATGGGAATCTCCTTATTGTGAAAGTTGGTGTCGATGAATATCCAGTAACACAATGTTTCCTTTCAAAGGCGCTGCCATTGCGGTACTGAAACAGGAAGTTGGCAGTCCATTAAAATAGAATTATAAACATGCCCGAGAAGGATTCAACAATCCATTCAGGCCTGATTTTCCTGAGGGAAAACCACGAGATGTTTTTTAGGCTCAACACCTATGCTTGTTGCCTCCAGGCCGCTGCCTGCGATCAGGCGATGCTGAACTTTGCGCAACGCCGATCTTCGAGGCTGCAGTGCAATTTCAATGCCCTGCTCCCGTACCTGCTGGATTGCTGTTTTCGTTTCCTGCACGGCTTCCTGAACTTCATCCTCTGCGATTCCCTGCACGATATTGAACACCTTTTTCAGCATACGGCGCATTTCCGACGCGCTGTTTCTCTTAGCCAAATGGACCGGCACATCAAAATTCCTGGTGAGCCGCCTGAGTCCGGGATCACCTTCGTAGGATCTGAGAGTAAAGATCATATCGCTCATTTCGGGACTGGCAGAGACACGCACCTTTAACCCGAGCTGCCTGATTGCACGTTCGAGCAGATCACGACTCACTCCATGCGGGTATATACGCACGGCCCCACGCTTATTTTGTTTCTTTTCCTGTTGCGGCAAAGCACCTGGCTGTTCTTTAATTTCGACCTGACCGTCAGGGGTCAGTTTTCTTTGCTCGCTCCGTGGTTTCAATCCGCGCAGCAAAGCATCAACAGCCTGAGCTGTATCTTTATGAATATTCACCTCGCTACGGTTGACCATCTCGATCAGGATTTCAAAAGTCGGTGGCGCTTTACGTTCAATGACGGTCTTGGTTGTGCCCCGCCTACGGGCTTCTTCGTCACTTATTGTGACCGTCTGCACTCCTCCAACCAGATCGGAAAGAGTCGGATTCATGATGAGGTTTTCAAGGGTATTGCCGTGGGCGGTGCCGATGAGTTGAACACCGCGTTCGGCAATGGTGCGTGCGGCAGAAGCCTCTGCTTCTGTGCCTATCTCATCAACTATTATCACCTCCGGCATATGGTTTTCGACAGCTTCAATCATCACTGCATGCTGCCTGTCCGGTCGTGGTACCTGAAGGCGCCGGGCAGAGCCGATTGCTGCATGGGGAATATCGCTATCTCCCGCTATCTCATTGGAGGTATCGATAACAATAACTCGTTTGTTGCAGTCATCAGCCAGCACACGGGCCATTTCCCGCAGTTTGGTTGTCTTGCCCACTCCAGGTCGTCCAAGAAGCAACAGGCTTTTACCCGTTATAACAAGATCGTGCAGAATTTCCATGGTGCCGTAGATTGCTCTTCCCACCCGCATGGTCATGCCAATGATCTGTCCCTTGCGGTTCCTGATGGCTGAGATCCGGTGTAGTGTTCCTTCAATACCGGCTCTGTTGTCAGCTGTAAATTCTCCAACCATACCCAAAATATGGGCAATATCTTCGTGACTGACCGGTATGTCACTCAGCGGTACGACCTCGTCGGCAAACCGGGCCTCCGGTTGACGACCGAGATCAACTATAATTTCAATGAGATGCTCTCCCTGCAATCCATGCATAGCCGACTGTAACTTCGCAGGCAGGACGGCTGCCAGCAGATAGACATCATCTATTAAATTCGTTGTGTTGTCTGACATGATCTCTACTTATTTATTTATAACTCAAATACCTTGGTTCAAAATTCTTTTCCCGGTGATCGATACGATTCCAATATATAAAATTATAATACATGCAGGCCCAGAGTCAGGTGATTGTGACGTCGGTTTCAATGTTGTAACTACTATCAATGTTCATTATTATATATAAGTTTACCAAAATGGAGCACTTATCTAGTGTCTGTCGATAAACGGCACTTTTGCCAAAACTCTTCGTTGCTCTCGAAATTTAATCCTCGGAATATCAACTAAATACCTCGTGCTAAATTAATCGAGCGTCTCGATTTAGAAAAAAAATACTCATTTCTGGACAGACAGTATCTAGGAGCGGAAAAACAATTGAACCGAAATATTTCACTATGATTTCCCCAAAGCAAACAAAAAACTCCCACTGTTCCCATTGCGGTCATTCCTTTCCCACTGGTCTGTCCTGGCCTCGCACCTGCAGTCAATGCGGGTGCATGAGCTTTCTCAATCCCCTGCCGGTGGTGGTTGTATTGCTGCCTGTTGACGATGGACTGCTGCAGATTCGGCGCGGCATCGAACCGGGAAAGGGTCTGTGGGCATTTCCCGGCGGTTTCATCAATTTTGGTGAAACCTGGCAGGAAGCCGGGGCCCGGGAAGTTTTAGAAGAGAGCCATGTACAGCTTGATCCGGCTGAGATTATAGAGTTCCAGGTACGCAGCGCACCCGACGATACCTTGCTGATCTTTGGTCTGGCTCAGCCCCGTAAATCAGCGCAGCTACCTCCTTTTATGGTAACCGATGAGACAACTGAGCGGAGAGTGCGCCGGGTATTGACCGGTATGGCTTTTGAACTCCACGCACAGGCAGGTATGGCTTTTTATAAGGGATGAATTTAAAAAAGGAGGTGAGCCGCAATGGGTTCAGTTGAGCTTTAAAAAATTTTGAATGCCGGTAAAAATAACCTGGGCAGCGATGGCGGAGACGAAAAGCCCGGTGATCTTCGGGATAATAACCAACCCCTCCTCGCCCAGCAGACGTTTTATTCCGGATGAAAGGTAAAGAATTATTCCCAGGCTTATCACAGCTAGAAACAGCGCTGCTCCAATGATCAATCTTTCAACAATCGATTCGGCTTCGGCTCCAATAACCAGAAGAACACCTATAACACCGGGGCCTACAGTCATCGGCATTGCCAGGGGAACAACGGCGATATTATTATTATTGGCTCTATTTGCCGTATTATTGCCATCAGAAATCATGGAGAGGGCGGAAAGGAAAAGAATAGTGCCTGCACCTATTCTGAAGGCATCAAGGGTTATTCCGAACAGTTCAAAGATATATTTCCCGAAAAGGTAGATAACGAAGGAACTGATCATCACGGCAATGGTGACTTTAATGGCAAGCCGCTTCTTTTCGTAATCCTGAAATTCCCTGGTGAGGGAGAGAAATGCAGAAAGCACAAAGAACGGAGTAAGAATAAAGAAAATCTTGAGATAAAAGTTTATAAAAGTTTGTATTTCCAAAATATTTTACCATTTAATTTAAAGTAATCGGACAATCGCACACATATATCCAACAAACATCTGACGGTCAAGTTTATATATGATCTACATCCGTGCAACGCCAAGAAAAATGGCGTGCAAAGCAACGATTACCACAATAAAAGCTGAACGGGCAGTTTCATGGCTTAACCCAGGAAAACTATAATGAAGATGCCCTTGAGGACAGCCGGAGATGCAGTCTCCGCATAAAGTGCAATTAAGTCCCACCTTACCTTTGTCGATAGTCTGAGCTGTAAGCGCTTCATATCGGCAATAGCGGGAGCATTTATTACATTTGCAGCATTCCGGGCTTATTCGAATGCGCCAGGGATTAATCTTGCCGAAGATATTGGCAATCAACCCCATAGGGCAATAGGTGGTACAGTGGACCATAAGCCCTTTCCGCCTTGATAAGAATAGCATGATGGCGACTCCGCCAAGACCAAACACGGCAGCGAGTGCTATAGCCAGGGAAACCGGCTGGCCGCTCCGGCCAAGCAGTATTGCCGCGCCAAGCACTGCCAGGCATATTAGCCATTTTCCGGTTTTTGCCCATCGAGGAAGCCCCTTTGGTCGTAGTTTGTTGGTAGCTGCAAGGTTATCCCAGGCACCAAAATAGCACAAATGACTGCACCAAGCTGGACCAACCAGAAGAAGAGTTATGGCAAAAAGAATAATCATGAAGAACCCGTCACCTCGGTACAATGGGCCGGCGGCTATCAGGGCTGGTATGGGAAGATGGAGATCACCAGTCATCAAAAATCTTTCAAAACCAAGAAGGCCGAAAGAGAGCTGAAGAAAAAATACCGCGGAAAAGATTGTCCAGATAGTCCTTCGCCATTTTACCGAATTGGCGGGAATGAGCATCTTGCCAACGATCCAGGCAGCGTAACAACCCAGCAACATGATGACAATCCAGCCTCCGCCGGGAAAGAAGCGATCCACAAGGATAATATCAAGAGGTGTTTTTTGACGTGCAAGAGTCAAACCTGCTATCGTCAACAAAAAGGTAAGCGCCTGAGCCATACTTCTGGAATATTTCTCCCTATTGGCCTTGCGGCAGTTCAGAACCGCGGCTGCCAGACATAGTAAAGCAACTGTTCCCATAATTACTGCCAGACGCTGCCAAGGCAAATCCAGAGCTATTCGCTGTTCAATAAGGGCAAGAGTAATATTTCCCCAGAGAAAGGCACCAAAACCAAGAAAACCGGCTATCGCCCAATTTTTCCAAGGCACCGGCGACAGGGCCAGGCCAGCTGCAATCAGCCAGAAAATAGCTCCACCGCTGCTGCCAAGCCGAAGGGCATGGGCGGCAAGAAAAAGTAGGGATGGAATGGTAAGGAGTGGAGTGATCATAATATTGATGCCGCCGTAAAATATCCCAAGCAATATCATCCCGGGCTTGATCCGAAATGACGCAAACTCGAAGTTAAATATCATTCCGTACTTTAGTGCGACGGATGAATACAAACATTGACTTAAATCAAATGGATGAAGAGCGATGGATAATCAGATAAACGAGGGTATACTTTACAAAAATAAAGATCGATATTTTTGCAGGATGCTGTAAAAAATTTCTCTTTTGCTACCAGAAACGAACCGGTCCGGTATCCAAATGAATAAAATCCGATTTTTGGTAGTAACCGACCCCACCGGCTCGCAAGTCCTGAGCAATATCACGAAGATCTTTTGTGCGAAGGCCGCTCAAACGAATATCGATTGCCTGCCCCTTCATGTGATAGCTTTTCTTCGCGACACCGTTTGATTTTGAACGTAAACTTGCGTTTGTCTTGGGGGAGCGATAGCCGGATATAACTTCAAAAACACCTTTTCTGCCGGCAGTAAGTTGAATTTTGTGCAGCGTGTCAAAAAGCTTGATATCTATTGGATGAATATCTCCGGTTCTAAAGTCACGCAGAAAGTTGGAAACTTTTTTGATATGACGTTGAGCCCAGTGACCATTATCAATATAAAGCTCAAACTGTTCACCGGTATGAGTATGGTAAAATGTTAAGTTCTCTGGCCTGCTTTGCTTGGCAAGGATCTCATGGGGGCCCATAAATGCCAGGCCAAGGGCTGTTCCAGCTGCTGCACGGAGAAACGTCCGCCTGTTCATTCCAATTGAGGTTTCTATTTTTTCCGTCATTTATCAGCGATTGTTGAGTTTAGCGGTTCAGGGCCTGGTGTAGTTTCGCGTCACGCGCATACGTATCATAATTAAAGTTGATCGTACCGTCTTTGTCAACCCAACTGGTCTGATAAGTTATATGAACGGGAACCGGTTGAGCTAAGCGAACCACCCTCCTGCTGTCCTGATTGTAAATTTCCGCAATTTTTTCATCTGTCCATTGCCCTTCCTGATTTTTCAATATGAAACCAGCGAGAGCGGGAGGATCGCTTAGCCGTATGCAGCCATGGCTAAAGCTTCTTTCCCTGCGTTTGAAAAAACCCTGTGAAGGCGTACCATGCATGTATACTGAATATTTATTAGGAAAAACAAATTTTAGCTTCCCAAGGGCATTCCAGGGACCTGGATCCTGCCGCAATAGATAGGTTGATATTTGTGAGCGGGTGACCTGGTGCCAATCTATTGTCGTGGAATCAAGCTCAATTGCATCGTTGTGCCAGTCTGTAAAAAGACGAACCTGGCGCTCAACAAGATGTAAAGGATTTTTCTGCAGCTTAGGGAGCTCTTCGTCGCGGGCTATACTGGGAGGAATGTTCCAGAAGGGATTAAAATCAAGATACTTGACACTGTCACTGAAAACCGGGGTCTGATGCTGATTTTTACCTACGATTACCGGCATTTCCAGCTCAACTTCATTATTATTAACCCCCTTGAGGTTAAACGCTGCAATATTGACGATAACATATTTATCGCCGAGATCATGGGACTGCCATTGCCATCGGGCCAAATTAAGACGAATGGTTTTAATCCTTTCGCTCACCGAAACATTCATCGCGGCCAGGGTTTGCGGACCAATCACACCATCTTTCTCAAGATGATGCCGTGCTTGAAAACGCAGGACTGCAGCTTTTAACGCATCATCATAAAAAGAGGGGATGGAAGTAGGTAATGGAAGATCAGCCCCTTCGTATTTAAGAAGGCGAAACCACACATCCTTAATCCGAGGATCGATATCTCCAGGTTTCAAGGTAGGCCCTTCGGGAACAACAGGCCATCCACCATTTGCTTCCAGGCGACGATATTGCTCAAGTGCTGACTGAAGACTTTTGTAGTAGCCGTGTTGGGGGGCAAGACTCTCCAGAAAGGTGTGCAGATCATCTGCTGCCAGACAATTTTTGATAGCTTCAAGAGGGTTGAACTCATACGAACCGGCTTCTGCAAACAAGTGCGGATCTAATTGCCGAGGTTCGAGTTGCCCATGGTTGATGTCATGAATATATAGGACGAGTCCATAACTCAGCAGAGTTTCGAGCTGGGCGAAGTCCTTGACGTTCTGCGAAGGCAGGAGGTCCAGGATGGTGTCGATATTATATTTTTGAGGATTAAGTCCATGGTCAGCTGATTTTTTAAGATGATTAATAATTATCCAGCCATTTTCCGAAAGTCCGTTGGCGTTAATCCAGAGAGGAAAATCCTCTACTCCCTCATAAATATTCGATAAACATAAAGTTTTCTGGGTTACAATGGGTTGTTGCTGCTTAAGGTTTACAATATCTACCGGAGAACATACGAGGTACTCGATCATAGCCTCTTTGATATCTTCCAGGTCCGCCGCAAATGAAGCCGGAATCGGAAACAGCAACACGCACAACAGCGTCAAAATAATCGGTCTCATTATCGGAATAGTTTTTTTCGTTTGGATTGGGTAGAGCTCAGGAATCATGAAAAACAAAAGAGGGTTAAATAAAAAAGCTTCATCATGCAATGCCATATACAATAATTAATATCAGTTCCATTATCTTTTATCATACAAACCGCGTATTAGCAATGTAACCATCAACCGGAAAGTCCAAAAAACTTTCATAATCTCTTGACGCTCACCTTCTTGACTGATTCATGTCAGGTGGTTAATAATTTATAAATTATATTTTTGGTATTCATCAAAAAAATTCTATGTACCGGTACAGGAGGAGCAAATCATGCCCATATACGAATTTTTCTGTGAGAAATGCCAGGAAGTATTTTCTCTCCAAATGCATTTGGCCGATTATGAAAAGGGCAAGTTCCAATGTCCAAAATGCAAAGGTAAAAAAGTAAAAAAACAGCTGTCGACTTTCCAGACAAAAACATCAAGAAAAAGCTGACACTTCTTCTCATCCTCTGCTCCAGGTGATTTTGGCGGTTGCATCAGAATACAGCCGTGCCTGGAGAATGAAAAAAGAGTTTGGTATGGACACTCTCTGTTATTTTTTCGGCAGCCTGCTGGTAATTGCAGCCGCAGTCGATATTTTTCTTACGATTTTTTACGCTCGCAGCGGAATTTCTCTGTTCAGCACTTATGTAAATAAAACTATCTGGTTTCTGTTCCGCTACGTAGCAAAATTTTTCTATGCCCGAAAAGACATTATCCTTTCTTTTTGCGGTCCTTTACTGATGGTTTTTTTACTCTTCACCTGGACTCTGCTGCTGATTACCGGCTTTGCCCTGATCGTCTGGCCGCAGCTGGGTTCCTCTATAACCGCATCACAGGGAGCAACAGATACTGGATTCTGGAATGCCTTTTTCTATAGCGGTTACAATTTCACTACCTTAGGCATTGGCAATCTTACGCCACAAACCGATTTGATGCGCGTCCTCACTGTCCTTCAATCTGCCATGGGTTTTTCTTTTTTCACCATGACCATTACATATTTTCTATCGGTATATAATGCCCTGCGCACTCGAAATACTTTTGCACTCAACCTTCATTACAAAACAGGCGGAAGTGCCGATGCGAGCGACTATCTCTGCGATTTAAAACATGATAATCGTGCACAGGAAATAAGTCGCGATTTTTCACAAATTGCGGCAGAAGTTGCAGAAATTCTTGAAGCACATCATCTGTATCCAATACTTCATTATTTCAGGTATAAAGAAAATCAACTTGCATTGCCCCGATTTCTTGGCATCTGCCTTGACGCCGTCAGCCTGTCCAAGAGTCTCTTTAAAGAAGAATTCTGTATTGGATTTAAACATACTGCCGCTGCAAATCAATTATGGATCAGCAGCATGAATTTGACATCGGATCTATCGAATATTTTTTTATCACATAAGCTTCTAAATCAGATTGAAATAAATGAACACGTTAATTCATCGTTATGGCGGCAGCGATTTTTAACAGCATTCAAAAATATACATCAAGATCCTGCGGTACAGGATTCCATTCTGGAAGCAGCTGCACAGGAATATATTGAGCTTCGCAAACAATGGAATCGACACATTATGGCTTTTTGCAATTCACAACTGTATGAATATGTTGAGATCATGCCTTTTGAACAAGAAATTACAACATCTTAGATCGACTCTGCCTACGAGACGCATTATAAACTAAATGACAAAGTGTATAAAATAATTTATACATATCAACTATATAACGCTAAATCGGGGTCGCGAAACACACTTCAAGGCAAAGGCAGGGCTCAATTCTCTTGAAGTCAAGAAAATACCACTTACAATCATCTACATGAAAATACTTGATTTAACACATTCGATAACTTCGGACATGCCAGTTTATCCAGGTACGGAGCAACCGGTCATCACAACAGAATGCTCTATTGACGAGGTTGGATTTCTTGAAAAGAAACTCAGCTTTTTCTCACACACAGGGACGCATATCGATTCCCCCGCCCATCTTATCAAAGGCCATAGCACCTTGGATATGTTCCCCATAGACCATTTTTATGGACCGGGCCTCTTGTTGAACTTTGACAACTTCACGGGATCCATTGGGCTGGAAAAACTAGAACCCTATCAAGATCAGATCGCGAAGGTCGACTTTCTGTTGCTCTATACGGGCTGGAGTAAGTATTGGGGTTCTGAGAAATATTTTACTGGTTACCCGGTGTTATCGCTCGAAGCTGCGGAATGGTTGAGCGACTTCAACTTAAAAGGATTCGGGATAGATACTCTTTCCGCCGATACCGCAGAAACAGAAGATCATCCTGTTCACAAACTCCTCCTGCAGAAAAACCTTATTATCATAGAGAATTTGGTTAATATCGAAGAACTGCATGGCCGCCAATTCAATTTTTCCTGTTTTCCCTTGAGTTTTAAAGATGCTGACGGATCTCCTGTGCGAGCTGTTGCCTATATACTATAATATCAGTCAGATACGACCGACACAACACCTCCATATTTTACATTTAAACTGATACTGATTATTTTCTAAGATAACACGGCTTTCCCGTTTATTCCTTGAAATGCATTGCTGCTTTCCTGGAAACATAAAACAGGAGAAAATCATGGTTAAAGAAGCATTATTCATTCGCCTTGAAGCAAAACCCGGCAAGGAGAAAGAAGTAGAAGATCTCCTTAGAGGGGGGCTTCCATTTGTCATGGAGGAACCAGGCACAATTACGTGGTTTGGATTTAGACTTGGCCCCAGCACCTTCGGTATTTTTGACACCTTCCCGGATGAACTGGGTCGACAGGCACATCTCTCAGGTAATCTGGCTACTGCACTTATGGCTAACGCAGGAGAACTTTTATCAGAACCTCCGGTTATTGAAAAAGCAGATGTTCTCGCCAGCAAGCTGCCGGAGTAACCAACAAAACACAATTCAATGGAGGTGTTACAAACAAAATTTTAGGAAGGAAAAGTTATGACGAAAAAAAAATACTGGCGGCAGTAGATGGTTCTGAACATTCCGACAAGGTCGTTGAAACAACTATCGAATATGCGAAAATGATACCTGCGAAGGTGATACTTGTGCACTGCCATAAAAAATTCCCAACCCTTCTTGGGGAACCGATGCGAAATGACGCCGTTGTCGCTACCCTGCGCAGTGCTGAAAATCTTATCGCACCTTATATTGAACGACTACGCGAAGCAGAAGTAGAAGTTGAAGAAAGATTGATGGAAGAACCAGCTGGAGCAGTAATTCCCGATATAGCCGAAATTCAGAAATGTGATTTGATCATTATTGGTTCCCGCGGTCTTACTCATCTCGAAGGACTGTTTCTCGGCAGTGTGATAAACAGGGTTTTGCATACAACTCCCTGTTCAGTTCTGGTTGTAAAATAATTGATGGTAGCGTAAAAACACTTCACCTGCTTTGCTAGGAGGTTGTCCGAGAATAGCAATTTTTTCTCAGATCGAGGCAAACTCGAAAAAATTACCGGAGGCATATAGTTAATATTCCGAGGATAATTTTTTTGAGTTTAACGAAGATATGGGGAAAAAGGGCATTTTCGGACAGCCTCCTAGTGTAAGGGTTCTATCTTTATAAGCTGCATCATTCCGGCAAAACCGGGATATACATCTACACAAAAAGTTTTTTGATTTTACGGAGAAGAGAAGTAAATGGGTCTGCTTGAGATAAACAGTAATATTCAGAAGCAACTTGAAGACGGCAAATCACGGGAAAATATTTTTCAGGAGCTTGCCGCCGATTCGCCGGCAAATGCACCCAAGCTGGCTTACTCTCTGGCAAGCATTCCCTATGCAGGTTTGCGATCAAAATATATCAAGCATAATGCCTTGCTCTTTATTTTTCTTTTGATGCTGGCGGGATTGTCATTGGCTGCAGAATGGCCTATAGATTTTCAGCAATCAACAATTTTTATTGTAATAAAGATCTTCATTCCCCTTGTATTTTCTTATTTTGTCTACCATTTCCACGGCGGAGTGTACCGGCTGCTTGGAATTTGGTGTATCATCGACCTGTTAGAGTCCCTCCTCCTGTTAGATTTTACCACTGGAGTTAGTCTCTCCAGGGTGGCAGTACTTATTGTCATAATATTCCTGGCTTTTTTTATTGCTGCGAAAGTATTCCCGAATCTCGGAATACTGGGTCCGAAAAAGGACTCTCAGGGGAGATATCTTTTATAAAGTGGTAACTTGTGGCGACAGTGCCAACTTGAGTTGCCGCTTTCCTCCTCAGATTTTCAAATCATCTTGTAATTCCATCTAAAACAAGACTACCACATAGTCTCATCAATACAGCGGGTTAAAGACTACATCCTTCTCTTCCCTTTCATTGGGCACACCATTTGCTAATAAGCCACTGTTTATCGTAATACCTTGGCTTCAGGACCATTGGATGGGAGATGTTGCTCAAGGACAACAATTTTTAAAGAGGAGGAGTTAGATGACTCGAACAAGTGAAAATATGCCGGTCTTTATCATGAGCGGCTTGCTACTGATTTATGGTCTCATCGCCAGTTCAGATGCACTTCTACCAATGATGAAATACCTGCATACTCATAAAACCATGGATATGCAGATCTCAATGAGCCTGATAATCGCCGGTATAGGCATTACCGGGGCATTGATCAACAGCTTTAAAAAACCAAGCAACAGTACTTTTGATAGATTTTTTCTGCAGCCTTTGGGCGGAATTATCCTTCTGCTGCTCTTAGCCATGTTCATCCGCTGGTATGCAGAACCCATGGTTAAGATCATGAGCAAGGCCCTTGCACCATCGTTTGGCTTTGAAATTTATAAAGTACTTAACCTTAACTACGTTATCCTCGGACTACTGGTTGGTGTCCTTGTCACCAATACCATAGGCATTCCTAAATTTGCCGGTCCCGGAGTAAAGTGTGCCCGTTTTGTCCTGAAAATGGGAGTTATTATGCTGGGTGCCCGTTATAGTTTTGCTGAACTCGCCAAACTGGGAATCTACAGTGTCTGGCTGATTGGTATCTTTGTCCTTGGTACCGTTTTTCTGGTCCTTTGGCTCGGCAAGATATTTAAGCAGCCAAAGACCATGACCGGCGTTCTTTCCGCCGGTATGGGCGTCTGCGGTGTTTCGGCCACTGTTGCCGTGGCACCGGTCGTCAAAGCTAAAAGTGAAGAGATGGCCTATACCATCGGAACCATTCTTTCTTTTGGTATAATCTGTATGTTTATCTTCCCGACCATCGGAAAGATGGCCGGAATGAATGCGGTTCAGTTCGGAGCATGGGCGGGAACCGGTATTCTTAATTCGGCCCAGGTTGCCGCAGCTGCACTGGCCTTTAACTCTGTCGACATTAAAACATTGAAGGTTGCAGAAATTTTCAATATCACCAGGGTATTATTTCTGCCCATAATAGTCTTGGTGCTGGCCACCTGGTTTGGCAAAGACAGCGGTCAGAAGCTGAGTTTCAAAACCGTAGTAATCGACAAGTTCCCTATTTTTATCCTTGGTTTTCTGTTGCTTTTCGGTCTTTCTTCGGCCGGTCTTTTCTCTCCGCCAGAACATTATAAAGGAAAATATATTGATGTAAGCTACAGTGAAAGAACCCAGATTACCGATGACGAAAGAAAGGTTGTGGGAAATGCGCTGCAGGAAGGTGAGTTCACCGGTTTGAGTGAAAGCCAGCTGGCGGCAGTCAACGATTTGTACAAACAACGTCAGATCGCCGGTAATTTTGAAGAACGCGATAACAAGAATGTTTTCAATAAAACCGGCAGGGATCGCATGAACGAGCTTGAAAGCATTCTCGCTGCCGACAAAGCTAAACAGATCAGCCTTGATCCGGAAGTGAAATCAGCAATCGCTCATGCCGTCAAACAGGTACATAAAAGTTCAAAAACCGTCACCGTCTTGACCGACTGCATGATCTGGTTCTTTGCCTTTGGCTTGATTGGACTGGGGATGCAGATTACTAAAAAGGCGATTTTCCAGGCAGGCGGCTGGCCGTTGGTAATAGGCGGTATTTCAGGTATAGTGAAGGCGACACTCTCTTTCTTTGTCGTCCTTTGGCTGGTAAAAGATGTTGTCTTACATTGATGTGGAGGTACTAGAGTGAGTGATAAAAAAACCATCGAAACCGGAGACGCCGGTAAAGGGCAGACTGTAATTTCAGAGACTGCAAACACTGAAGAATTAGAAGAAAGAGCACTTTCAGTCTTCAACAGTGAAAGAAACGAAGACTTAACGGCGCTTGTATTATGTTTGGCTACGACTTTTATTGTACTGTTGTTTACTAAATGGCTTGTGTAATAAAGGCTATGTAGAATATTAACTGGGAAGGTCTCGTTTTAATTTTAAAACGAGACCTTTTCTCTTTTTTCCTTATCTCAAACTTGATTTCAATGTTTACTAAAATATTATTGTGCACTCATGGTTCTGAAGGCGCTCAAAAAGCGGAAGAATATGTGTTTAACTCTTTGCTGCCGAAATCTCCAGCTGCCCAATTGACCATTCTCACCATTGTCGACAAGGACTGGAGCATCATGTCAAGCGACGACTGGCTCAACACCTCCACCACCAGAACTCAGTTTAAAGACTATGTTGATGAGCAGTTGACCCGTGAAATAGGTGAAGACTGGGACCGAATAAAAACTAAATTCCCTCAGGCTGAACAGGCAAAATTTATCAAGGTGGCTGGAGGCATTGAAGAAACTATTGCCGAGGTGGCTGAAAAAATTTCCAGCGAACTTATCGTAATCGGGGCTTATTATAAGAAACCGAAGCGTTTATTTTCCGTCAAAATGACACCTGGTCTTGCCGACACCCTGTCCAATGAAAAACTTCACCCCTTGCTGCCCTGTCCAGTTTTAACTGTGCCGTGATCCCGTATGCAAAAAGAATATGAACTTAAACTTCCTGCTCATGGT
>JBARUR010000217.1:0-13340 GCA_049645845.1 Desulforhopalus sp.
TTGAAGAATTCCTTGCAGCGAGTGGTTTAAATAAAAGTCTCAGCCTCAAAGACAACTTTTTCAACCTGCTCCTTAATGGCAATGGACAACCATTAACCGGCGGATGTACAGGTTTTGGCTGCGGAGCAGCTTTTAATTTCGTCTCAGTCCTGCCCGATGGCGAAGTACATGCCTGTCGAAAGTTTCCCTCACTGCTGGGTAATATTTTCACCCAATCACTGAGTGACATCTATGCAGGTAAACAGGCCGAAAAATACAGAACCGGCAGCACTGCCTGCCTCGACTGTAAACTTCGTCCAGTCTGCCGGGGATGTCCTGCCGTAGCCTATGGTTTTGGGCTGGATGTATTTTCTGCCCGCGATCCTTACTGCTTTGGACCTGTTACCCAAGATTAAGGTAAAAAGTCTTTTAACCGAGGCATTTTAACCGGCCTTCTTCCCGTATACCGGGATCGACATTTTATGAAGATATAAAGAGCTATTCAGGCAGCAATTCACCACGGCCAAACAGCGGCAGCGTTGCTCGAAGATCTTCCAGAAGTTCGGTAGCATCCTGATACCGTTTATCAAGATCCTTTTGCAAACAGCGCATGATGATGCGTTCGAGATTGAGGTCAAGTGCTGGATTTATATTACGAGGTGCCCGGCTTTCAACGGTGATATCAATATCCTGCGGATATTGATCATTTTGCTGGAAATAGGGCACGGCATTGGTGGCAAAGATATAGAGGATGACACCCAACGCCCAGACATCACTGGCAATACAACTTTCCCCCTCGAACTGCTCCGGCGGCATGAAATTGACAGTACCTGCGGAACTTTTATCGGGAGTCTCCCAGGAGAGGTCGCGGGCAATACCAAAATCGAGAAGTTTCACCTGGCCGTTTTTGTTGATGATGAGGTTTTCCGGTTTGATGTCCCGGTGCATGATTTTATGTTTATGCGCATAGGAAATAACCGACACGAGCTGCAGAAAGTATGCTTCCCTGTCGAGTGGTGAAATATTATGCGCCAATAATTGTTTGAGAGTCGGACCTTCAACATATTCCTGAATAAGAATAAACCTGCCGTTATCTTTGACGACCTCCAGCAGGTGAACGATATTTGGATGGTGGACCAACCTTTTCAGGATCGCTGCAGAACGCAAAACCCTGATATTCATTTGAGGAGAATGAGGTGTTTTGGCTACGGCCAATTTGCCGCTGCCAATTTCTTTCACCAGCCAGACAACGCCAAATCCTCCTAAACCAAGCCTTCTGACCTGCTCCCATCTATCTGATATTTTTTCTGTTCTTGTTTTCTTAATAAGAGATTTCGGAGCAAAATAACTCAAGCCTTCCTGAAAATAGTCAACCAACCGGTCAAAAACATCACCGCTTCTTTGTTTACCGGCGGTTATTTCCGGCTCTGCCGGCGGCGGACGGGTTACGGCCTGACCCATCTCCAACAAGATCAGAAAACTTATGGCGAATCTGTTCTCGTTGAGCGGCAATAACATAAAATCATCTGCTCCTGCGGCGAGATATTTTTTTATATCTTCCTTCTTTGAGTCGGGAACAAAGGCGAGAAATGGCACAAACGGACCGACAAAATCCCGGATCAAGCCAATAACCCGATCTTGTCTGGGATGTTTTGCATCTACGTGGAAAATTATCAGGCAAATTTTCTTGTCTGGAAAGCGATTGATGTAATTTCGGATGGTGCCGATGGTAAGCGATACTATGTCGATTTCAAAAGAAGAAACTAGCCGTTTGACAAGTTTCGTTTCAAGAGGAGACAAGCCAAACAGCAGTATTGTTTCCAGTGGTGTTTTCACACTTCTGCCTCTTCTGCACTTTTCTAAATGGTGCGATTTGCTCTTTTAAACCTATCAGAAAGAATAGGTCACAGGCAAACCTTTTTTGTCCGGACAGAACAAATTCTGAATAAAAGCCCGGAAAGAAATGATGCTCACAAGATTATAACCAATAACGAACAAGTTTAATAAAAATTCCCGGAATAATACGATTGAACTAGGGTATCTTTTTGATTTAGGCTATCTTTCTAGCTCCACCCCTGGAAATAATGTACACAAAGTTGAGGTACGAATTCTGAAAAAAGAGGTGTTTCAATGCGCGAATCCGGATACTGGGCTGATAATTATCAAAGAAATAAACTTTCTGTTCAAGACGCAATCGCCAAAATCCGGTCAGGACAGCGGATTTTTATCGGCTCATCTTGTGGAGAACCGCAGCAACTGGTAAAGGGATTGGCGGATGCCAGCCTGACGTTTACTGATCTTGAAATTGTCCGAATGTTCAGCGGCGAAAGCACTTCTCTCTCCAGGATTGCCGAAAAGTCCAAATCACAAAATCTTAATATCCGTTCTTTTTATCTGGGCTCTGCCAATTCGAATAGCTTCAAGGGTGATCTGCGTTTCATTACTCCCATCAACCTTTCCGATGTCCATAAATTAATCAAATCGAAACTGCTGCCCATCCAGGTCGCTCTTATTCAAGTATCTCCACCGGATGATTTTGGATGGATGAGCCTTGGTATTTCCGTCGATGTCACCGCTTCTGCTGCAGCCGCCGCGAAAATTGTGATCGCTCAGGTGAATAGCAGAATGCCGAGAGTGCAGGGGAGAAGTTCAATTCATGTAAACGATATCGATTACTTTGTGGAGCATGATGAAAAATTGATAGAAATCGGCGCCTATCCCGATGTTAAAACCGCCGGAAAAATTGCCCGCTACGTCTCCAGGCTGGTCGAGGATGGTTCGACGATGCAGATGTCACTTGGAGGAACGGCTGAAGCCAACATTGAGGCGTTGATGGAAAAAAATGACCTGGGCATCCATACCCAGTATGTCACGAACACCATAATGAAACTTTTGGCCATGGGAGTAGTAACCAACAGAAAAAAAGGATTCAACACTGGTAAAATCATCTGCAGCAATGCTATTGGCGATCAGAATTTGTACGATCTATTGGATTACAACTCAGCGGTTGAGTTTCATCCTTCCAAATATGTCAATGATCCAAGAAAGATAGCCAAAAACAGAAGAATGGTGGCGATGAACACCGTCCGGGAAATTGATTTGACCGGACAGGTAACGGCCGACGCCCTGCCCTTCAATAATTTTTCCGGAGTAACCGGCATCCTGGATTTTTTCAGGGGTGCGGCGATGTCGAAAAAAGGCAAATCAATCCTGATGCTGACTTCCACGAGAGACAATGATCAGGAAAGTCGGATTGTGCCCATGCTGCAGAACAAGGCTATAGTTGTACCCCGCAGCGAGGTACAATACGTGGTGACGGAATACGGATCAGTCAATCTCTTTGGCAAGAGTATCCAGGAAAGAGCGCTCTCCCTGATTACCATAGCTCACCCCCGTTTCAGGGATCAGCTCTTCGAGGAAGCAAAAGAACTCGGGTTACTTGGGCCTGAACGGACCTTAAGAGAGGAGATGACTTCGATCTATCCTCTGGGGCTTGAGGAGACAAGACTCTTCGGTCGTAAAAAAGTCACCTTCAGACCTGTAAAATTAACTGATGAACGAAGTATTCAAGAGCACTATTACCGGCTGGACAGTACCGATGTCGTTTCCAGGTTTTTCCATGAGAAAAAGAGCTTTGTCAGCAAGCAGATAGAACGTACTTTTATCATCGATTACCACAAAGACATGACTATCGTCGCGGTAGAAGGACAGTCTGGTTATGAGCGGATTCTGGCGGTCGGCGAATACTACCTGAATCCTGAAACCAATATGGCGGAAATTGCCTTTTCCGTTGAAAAAGACTGGCAGGGAAAAGGGCTTTCTTCAATTGTAATCCAAAAACTGGCTGAGGCTGCAAAACGTTATGGCTTTAAAGGATTGACTGCCTATACCTCAAAAGAAAACAAGAGAATGGTGAAACTTTTTCATTCTCTTGGTTATGAGGTAAAAGCTGTATCGGAGGGCACAATGATCTATCTTGAGGCTAAGTTTGATCAGGAAACGGATACATCGCAATAAATTTTCGCCTTCTGATCATTCATTACCATCAAGGTTTTTCTATGAACTGTTCAGCCTTAAACTGTTTATTGACAACCTTAATTATTGATTCACTCATAGCCATCACTCTTTTTTGCAGGACTTTGCATCCGCATAACAGCTACAGTAGTCAAAGGAATTCGAGGGTAATGAGCAGAATTTTTACTTTGTTGACAAATCATATCATTTGTCCACTTTTCAGTGTTGCAGACGGTCGTGAAAATCAACCTGTTAACAAGAGGAACGTAGAGAGGGTACCAATAGGTAATCCTCAAATGAAGGAGGTTTGCATCTTGAATGGAACTGCCGGAATGCTTTCCCAACACAGAAGCTCGGTACATCAGGTTATCGTTGGGAATTTCATCATCAACTGCATAATCTGAAAAATCCGGTTTATCAGGGCTGAGTCTTTCAATGCGTATTAATTTGGTTTTATCTTTAAACTCAGCAAAGATTTTTGAACGAGCAAGCTGAAAAGCGGCAACTTGATTGGTTGCATGATTATCCTTCCGGTTCCTTCTCTTTTTTGCATCAGGTTCATAGTAGCTGTACAGTGGTGCCAAACCTCTGGCGAAGCCCTCCTTTACCGAGGTATACTCTGCATTATTCAGACTTCCTGCCCTTGCCGCCTCAAAGGCTGCATAGTTCAGGGTAATCTTCGCATGATAAATGAGCGCAAACTGAATAGCCCCAAAAATAAGGAGGAGTGCTACCGGCAGCACAACGATACACTCCGCCATGCTTTGTCCCTGTTGACAACGCAGATGGCAAGGAAAAATCATTGTTACCACCCCGTCCTCAATCGTTTTTCTCTTCTGGTTCATCTTGTAGCAATAACATTAGCCCTTCACGCATTTTTTTCCCCCGGCTAGAGGCTGCATCCACACTTTGTGAATATTTGCCCATATCAATAAAGGTTTTCAAAGCAATCTGCATCTGGATGATGCCCATATTATACCAGGCTTTAGTCATGTCAGGTGCACGGAGCAAAGCATTTTGATACGCCTCAATGGCCTGTTGTGGTTTTTTCTCCCTCGCATAGGAATTCCCTAACTTAAACCACAATTCGGCATCTTTCGGGATATCATCGGTTAATTGCTTAAAAAGTTTGCTCGCCTGATCGTAATCTCCACTTTGATATGCTGTCAGAGCCATCTGCTGCGTGGAAGTTGAGGTCTTTGCGGCACAACCGGTCAGGACAAGAATCAAAAGTATAGCAGCAAGCCGGGTCAATTCAATTTTCATTCATTCCGTTCCCATAGTAACTGATCACCAACTTTGATCCCGGAGTTAGTTATAAACCTGGAACCCACCTCTAAAACCTTTGCCGAACGAAAACAACCACTCATTCTCCAAGGCCTTAAATTTTCGATTAATTTAACTATCTTATCTTCCCGGTCGAGATAAACAACGTCAAGTGGGAAGGTCATAAAGAAGGTGTGTATTGAACTGCAGGGAGTAATAAGAAGCCCTTCGCCATCCTCTAAACCACGTCTTCCCAAAAGACCTTTAGTCCTCTCCCAAGCCGTCTCGGTTTTCTGCACTGAGCTCAGTAACTGGCTTTTACTGTGAGCTATACACACCGACCCAATAATCAAAACATGCCCTGCTGTAGAAACTTCATGGCAATAGGAAAGGCCAACACCATAAAGGTAGTCGGGAAAATAAAAAGTATCAGTGGCCCAACAAGTTTGACAGGAGCCTCCATGGCTTTTTTTTCAGCACGCTGGAATCGTTCATTTCGTCGCTGATCGGCCTGAATACGCAAGACCATGGCCATACTTGAGCCCATTTTTTCTGCCTGAATAATAGCGTTGACGAAACTGGTAACTTCGTGAATATCAAGTCTCTCCCCCATCCGCTGTAAGGCTTTTGTCCGTTTGATACCTGAAAGCAAATCCCGTAAAACAATCTTGAATTCAATGGAAAGTGGACTGGCCGGTCCTTTTTTTCTGGCTTGTTCTATTGCACCGGTAAAATTCAACCCCGCTTCAACAGCCATTGTTATGAAATCAAGATAAGCGGGGAGAGTGCGTAAGATAGAATCTATCTGCCGTTTTCGGATATCATGCATCCAAATATCAGGATAGAAAAAACCAAGTAACGGAATTACAAGAAAGAGCAAAGGATTCCATTTACCTATAATCCCAAGGGCTACGTACCAGACTACCAGAAAAAGTAATGCAGAAACAACACGAAGTGCAATATATTCCTCTGCAATCATCATGTAAGAAACACCATTTCTCCGCAAACGTTTTTCAACAGCCTTCAGGTAAGAATAAGGCAGCCTTGAACAACAAAAATACGCTATAATCCGGACCAGAGGCCATATAAATTGCAAAACAGGTTTGAGCGGATCCATAAACTCCCGATCATCTTCCGGCACAATTCTATCCAGCTGGCGGACAGTTAAAAATGAGAATATTATCGAGAGAAAGACACATCCACCGATGAGAATATTGAAGAAATTTGATTCTATCATACATTTATCTCCGTTATCTTCTTAATAGCCAGAAATCCAAGAATCTGCATGACAAGAATCATCCCAAATACCATCCATCCAATTTTAGTACTGAACATCAGCCCCATACTTACCGGCTCAATTTTCATCAAGGCAATCATTAAAATCAAAGGCAGAGAACTCATGACCACCCCCTGGAGCTTCCCTTGTGAAGTGAGACTGTCTATTTTTCCCTCCATTGCCAATTTTCGGCGCAGCGTATCTGCTAAAGCTTCGAGAGTCTCGGCTAGATTTCCGCCTACTTCTCTGGAAATCTGCAAAGCAGACAGACACATATACAGATCTTCCAGTGGGATGCGTTTTTCCATGTTGGCAACAGCCGTATCAAGATCAACCCCAAGCTTTCTCTCTCTTGTAAAAATGCTAAATTCCTGACTAAGCGGAGCAGGGCTCTCCTTGATTAAATTATCCATGGCAATAGATAGACTTGCGCCGGCCCGTAAAGAGCCCGACAGCATGACGAGTGCATCCGGCAGTTGTTTCTCAAATTTTTTAAGACGTTTTTTAGAAAGGATTTTCAGGACAAAGTGAGGTGAAAATAAAATCCCCAAAAATAGCAATACACCGACCACTATGTCCATGGTCAACGCATAAGCCAAAATAGGAACAACAATGAGAACGGCAAAATAAAAATAAAGATACCTTGAGACATCAACAAACATAAATAATTCTGAGAATTTATCCGTTGTTTCTCTAGCAAAGTTATCTTTGTATTCCAAAAAGTGATTACTTAACCGGTAGAAAAACAGCCAGACAAAAATACCTGTGGCCATGGCCACTAAACTCGCAATAACTATTTCACCAATCATATCGTCTATCAACCAAATATCTTCATATCAACTTTTAATCCGCGTTGACGCAAGTCTTCGTAAAATTCCGGGACCCTTCCGGTAGCTTCAAAATCACCGATAACCATTCCATCTTCGTCCAGTCCTTTTTGCTTATAAATAAAAATATTCTGCATCTGGATGACGCCGCTTTCCAAACCGGTGATTTCAGATATATGCGTAACCTTCCGGGTTCCATCGGAGAATCGTGACAGTTGTATCACCATGTGCACAGCCGATGCAACCTGCTCGCGGATAGCCCGCTCGGGTAAATCCATCCCGGCCATCATAGTCATAACCTCCACACGAGAAATCAAATCTCGGGGACTGTTGGCATGCACAGTGGTAAGAGAACCATCATGGCCTGTATTCATCGCCTGAAGCATATCCAAAGTTTCGCCGCCACGGCACTCTCCAACAATAATGCGATCGGGTCGCATCCGCAGGCAGTTTTTAACAAGATCCCGGATAGAAACAACGCCCTTCCCTTCCATATTTGCAGGTCTGGCTTCCAAGGTTACGGTATGTGGCTGAGAAAGCTGTAACTCGGCAGAATCTTCTACCGTTATGATCCGTTCATTGTGGGGTATATAATTGGAAAGAACATTAAGAAAGGTTGTTTTGCCGCTTCCGGTACCACCGGATACAATGATATTCTTTCGGTTAAGAACAGCCATCTCGACAAATTTCATCATATCTGTTGAGACAGCACCAAACTGCACCAGATCAAGACTCGTTAATTTTTTTTTGGAAAATTTCCTTATGGTCAAGCATGGTCCCCTTGTGGCCAAAGGCGGGATTATTGCATTTATGCGTGAACCATCTTTTAAGCGACCATCCACCATGGGGGAGCTTTCATCAATTCTCCGCCCGAGTGGGGAGACTATCCTGTCAATTACCGCAAGTACCGCCTCATTACTGCTGAACGTTACGGCTGACCGTTTCAATTTGCCTCTGGATTCATAATAAATTTCATCATAGCAATTGACCATGATTTCCGTGATCTTTTCATCGGCTAAAAATGCTTCAAGCGGACCGAGTGCAACCGCCTCATTCAATACTTCCGTGGCAATGGTTTGTCGATCAATATTGGCCGGCAGCTCAAAATCCATCTTTTCAATAATGTCATTTATGAGACCTTCAACTTTTTCCGCCAGCTCGCTTTCGTTAAGACTGTCAATATCGACTCGTCGTAAGTCCATAACCTCCATAAGCCTTTTATGGATACGGTGATGCCAGACAAATTTATTTTCGTGACTTGCAACAAGGGTTTCATTATTTTGCTGGACCGGCTGAGCAACGCCCACATGATGCTTCACCTCAGTAGCGTCCTGATTAAGTGGTGCTTCGACGCAACTATCATGTTTTTCCTCGACCACGGGAGGAACCACATTTTTAGCTTTGACTCTATCCCCAACTACGGATAAACGATATGAACCAATGACAAAGACATCCTCTTTTGACAGTGGTCCAAAGGTCGTGATTTTCTCCCCATTCACTCTGGTTCCCGCACCACCGGAAAGATCAGTCAGATAGATGCTGTCGTCCTTACAGCTCAACTGTGCATGGGTTCCGGCAATGCGCCACCCCTTCAGGCTTATAAAATTCTTCGACGATCGGCCAATGGTGCATGAATTCGAATCGCAGGATTCAGTTGATAAAATATCGCCCAGTTCATTTTTTACGATGATCTCAAACATTGTTTCCTTCGGTTTGTTGTATACATAAAAGTACCACTGCAATCACGCTGTTCTTTGACCTATTCAAGGAGTTGAGTGCCCTTTACTATCTCATCGAAATTTTCCTGTATTTTTGCGGCTCTTTCCAGTCTGGCCTGATCTACGGAAGCCCCAACATCGGAAACATATGGGGTTACAAAAATAACCAGTTCGGTGCGTTGGTTATTAAAGTCTTTCGACCTGAAGAGTGGGCCTAAGACGGGCAGATCACCCATCCATGGTACTTTATCAAAATTTTTGTTTGCCATATCTTGAACAAGACCAGCTATCACCAGGGTCTGCTTTGGCCGCAAACTTACATCCGTGGATGTCTTTCGGCTTAAGAGTCCGGGCACACTTAGAACGACAGTTTGTCTATCAATTGTGGAAATTTCCGTTTCAACATGGGCCAGGATATTGCCAAGATCATCAATAACCGGTTCGATATTGAGGACAATACCGTATTTTTTAAATTCAACACTGGTCTGTCCCTGTTTGTCAGTAACCGGTATTGGAAACTCACCACCGGCCAGAAATTCGGCTTTGCCGCCTGAACGAGTGCTCAATTGAGGTTCTGCCAATATCACTGCATCACCGTCACTTTCTGCCAGATTAATGATCGAGGTAACGCCTGTGGCAATACCAAAATACCCTCTACCACTGTTGATACTGGAACCACCAGGCTTGGTAAAAACATCTGAAGTACCCTCAGCATTAAGAATAGTCCCTTTATTCCCGGTTCCTTCAATCCCAAACGAAAAAGAAGGGCCATTCAAAGTTGTATTCCACTTGATGCCAAGAGTTTCAGTAAAACTCTTATTAACTTCCATCACCTTGACTTTCATATATATCATCTTGTCAACAATGGCCGTCTGAACTCTGGTTAAATCGAGTAATTGTGGATATTTTGCTGCCACTTTTCCTATGAGAGTCGAATATTCAGCACTGACCTCGCCAAAAACCACGGTATAATCATCAATTTCACGGGTCGATACGTTGGGAACATCCTTTAGCAGCTGGCCAATGACTCCGGTCGCATCCTGACTGGTAGTGAGATTGAGCACGTTTTTATATTGTGCAAGAACAGCGGTGAGTTGTATTTTTTCGGCACTGGTGGTTTTTCCTTTGACGATCAACAAATCATCCAATTGAGATACAGTCACACCCGGCATATGTGCGACAAGTTTTGACAGCTCCCGAAAACTGTCTATATTAGCTTTCTCTTTGACAACCACATCGAACTGCTGCTCACTTCCGTCTTCCAACCAGATATGCATAGTAGTGATTCCGGGATTATCCGCCAATAGGACCAGTTGTCCATTGGGCAGGATCGTATTACTTGCCACCTTGGGATTTCCAATAGCCACGCGAGCAATCTTTTGTAACTCCAGGACCTTTACTTCGCCCAGATACATCAACAATTTATCTCGGCAATAACCAACACTCGGAAGAAAGAGCAACGTTAAGAAGAGCAGTATTGTGATCTTCCCCAACCGAGGTTTTAACGTCTGCAGTATTTGATCAATAAATATTTTCGATGTCATTTTTCTTTCACTTTCTTTCAATTTCTCTCACAATTACTTGACATAATTAATGATTTAGCCAACAGACCTTAGGATGAAAACAAAAAAGAAATTTTCTATTCCTTGTTAGCCTGAGAGAGGATACTTTCATCAACAAGAATTTTATAAGTATCAGCAGCCCCGTTACTACTTCCGCCAATAATGTATTCAACTTCATATTGCGATAATCTTGCTCCTGGTGCTGTCGGCGCTATCCCCATAACGGTCGCAGCAAATGTTGGATCTGTATGAGCTTTCACTCCAGCCAGTAATTGGCCTTGAATTGAATTTCCATCTGGGATCAATCCTTCATGCCTGGCAATATCCGCGGCAGTGAGGAGAGAACCATCCTTGTTGCGGAGGCTCCCATCTTTATCAACGTATACCCCGTCCAGAACAGTACCGTCTTTGGCTCGAACCTTGCCGTCTTCACCAACCGTCACAAGATCAGCAGCCTTTATCACCTTGCCATCCTTATCCACAAGCTGACCTTGGGCGTCCAAGTGGTCAAGACTCGGAATTAAACCTTCACGTCTGGCAATATCCGCAGCTGTGAGAAGAGAACCATCCTTGTTGCGGAGGCTCCCATCCTTGTCAACGTACACCCCGTCCAGAACAGTACCGTCTTTGGCTCGAACTTTGCCGTCTTCACCAACCGTCACAAGATCAGCAGCCTTAATCACCTTGCCATCCTTATCCACAAGCTGACCTTGGGCATCCAGGTGAGGCCCCGGAGACTGTGTTGAACGTAAATGCACACTGCCATCCTTGGCCACAACGATATCCTTTGCCGTAAGAATCTTCCCATCTTCAGTGCGTACGGTGCCATCTCTTGCAATTGTGACACCTGAGAGCACATGTCCATCGGGGGTAAGTATGTTCCCATCCTTATCTTCCAGGAATCCGCCTTTCAATGATTTGTAACCATTACTACCAATCACTGTTCCATTAGCATCAACTATGCTTCCGCCCTTGCCGGCAATCAGGGTATCGGAATAAACTTCTTTGCCATTCTTTGTCCTGATGCTGCCATCAGGTCCGACAATCAAATCACGACCGGAAAGAACAATGCCATTTTTGGTAACCAGCAAACCATTTTTATTAAGATGCAATCCTTTATCCTTCAAAAGGACACCATTTCTTGTCACCAACTGCCCATCCTTGTTCAAGTGCACTCCCGACAAATTACGATTAAACTCCTTGCTAACCGCTGATTTTAAAAGATCAATTGAGTTGTGCAGTAAATCTTCCGTGGTCACACCTCCAAAGAGAACACCGGCTGTATCTTTCGCATTACGCAGAGCAGCTATTAATACCCCTCGACTTTCTGCAATGGAAAGCAGTGCAGCTTCTTTGGGCGTTACCTCCAACGTCAAAGTATCGTATGCACGACGTTGGTCCACCGGATCATAATTTTTAAATTCATCTTCATTAGGCCGTACAGAATTATGATCCGTCGCCAAAACCTGGACATCCTCCAACACCGGGATAACCAAATCTTTCCCTCCGGCCTCGTGTCCATCTGCTCCTTCTGAACCCGGGAGAACACTTGCAGCTAATCGCACATACAGATCAATAAAGTTTCCAGGACGCACCATCCCGGAGATGGAATTGATTTCATCCACCTGGATAGTAACCGCCCGATGTCCCACTTGAATTGTACCTGAAAAATCTTTAGGAATGTTCAGATCGATATAATCCTGACTCAGCATCTTGCCATGTGCCAGAGGTTTTACAATAATGGCACCCGCGATTACATTAAACGTTCTGGGAGTGACTACATCAGTATTTACATATTCGGCAGGAACCTGCCGCACGGCTACTGTTGTAGAATTTACAACTGATCCGACAACCAGATCTTTTGCGGCGACAACAACCGACACCATCTCTTTTGGAGGTGGAGTAAGACGTGCCTTCAAACGATGTTCCAGCACTTTGAGATAAACAATAGTCCCCAGGCCTGCCAATAAAGCAAAGGTTATTGCAAGAAACAGGAGTTTCCAGGATTTATTCTGTGGATTAACGGGATTATTGTTTTGCATGTTTTTAATCAAACCTAGCGTTGCGTAGTTTCTCAATCAGTTTACTGATTGCACTACAAAAATTTTCAGTACAGACACTTTCTCTCTAGAAATCTTTGTGAAATACCTTTTTCAAGGTATCGATAAATTTATTAACTGCTTCCTTGGGCGGCATTACACCACCTGCAGAAGGAACAAAAAGATCTTCAATTAAATCTTCAATGGCACCAATAACCTGATGAATGATGTGTACTAAATCGCCACCCTTTTGCGCACCATCATCAAAGGCCTTGGTCGGTGGTTCGGAAATCGCAACCGCAAAGCAATAACTCTTATATTTATTGGCCATGGTGTCGCTGATGGTGGTATAGATGTTAGGAGCCGAGAGCAGGGCGGCAATAAGACATAAAGTGACTATCAAATATTCAACAGCTCCTTGCCCTTTGTTATTCAAAAGACCAAAGAACGGACCGCAATAGCGAATATTGTGTTTTGATTTCAGAATATTACACATATCGTATCATAGATTTTCGACAAGAAGCAAAACTATCTGGGTGGAGCCGAAGTTTTCATTAATAACCAGATGAATTTCTTCGCCAAAGTGACGAAAAGCAAGTACCTGTCCTCCTTGCTGGGGGAGATCAATGAGTTGTGACCAATTTCGATCGGAGTAATAT
>JBARUR010000218.1:0-20370 GCA_049645845.1 Desulforhopalus sp.
GTCAAGTCGACAAAGCTGACCACAACTCCATCGATTATGTCGTCTGTCGTGCGATATGGCAATACCCGAACCAGATAGTACAGCTGCCGCTGGTTATCAAATACCTCCCGCTCGATGGGGATCAGGGTATCCAGGACTTTGGACATATCGCCTTCAAGGTCCGGATAGTTCATCGGCCCGGAAAAATGGTGCAGCGACCGGCCTATATCCGAGGAAATGAGGTTGAAAACTTTGGCCATGGCCGGGGAGAAGCGTTTTACCCGGAACTCCCGGTCGAGAAAGATGATGGCGATGTCTGAGCTGTTAAGAAAGTTCTGCAGATCGCTGTTGGTCTGTCCCAGTTCTTCGACCTTGCTCTGCAGTTCGGCATTGACAGTGATCAATTCCTCGTTCAGGGCCTGCAGTTCTTCTTTGGAGGTTTCCAGCTCCTCATTGGTCGACTGGAATTCCTCATTCATGGACAGCAGTTCTTCGTTGGACGATTTCAATTCCTCATTGCCCGTCTCCATCTGTTCAATGGACGACTGGAGCTGTTCATTGGTAAAGTGCAGTTGCTCCTCCAGCTGCTCGATCACCAGGTCCCGCGATGCCTCATCTTCGGCCGGCATCTTGTTATTGGCCACAGGTAAAACCTTGGTTATTGGTTTTACCTGGGTCGGCTCAAAGATCACCAGCGCCAAGCCCTTGGCCGAAGGAGGAGCGGTGATGGGTTCCACCAGCAGATCGAGGGTTTCTTCTCCCAGCTCGGTGGCAATTTTCAGATTGCGGTAGACGGCCACCTGTTCGTGGGCCAGCGCCTTGTGGATTGCCGCCCGCAGGGCCGGGCGGAGATCCCCCCTGACCATTTTCATGATATTTTGACTTGGCTCGCCAACAGGCGGTTCCAGGTAGCGGCCGGTACGATTGGAGAAATAGACGATTTCAAATTTTTCGTTGATGACCACACAGGGGGGAGAATACCGCTGCATCAGAATCTTTTCTGCCAGCGCCCCCGGATTTATGCCCTCTTCCCGAGTGGCCGGTAGCGGGTGGCCTTCAGGCGCAGACCGTAGAAGAGGTGTGAGGAGATAGTCGGAGCCTATCCTGTTGTTGATCTCCCGCCGTTGAAACAGTTTCCATTTTTTGTCCACCGCCAGAAACAGATCGCTAAAGCCACCCACTGTCTCGGAGGTACCAAGTAACAAATATCCCTTCGGCTTGATAGCCTGGGCAAAAAGCGGAATGAGCCGCTTCTGTAGATTCGGATTGAAGTAAATCAGCAGGTTGCGGCAGACGAGCAGATCGATACGCGAAAACGGTGGATCCTTAACGATGCTGTGCTGGGCGAAGATAATCATCTCCCGCAAAGATTTTGTCACCTTATAGGTGCTGTCTTTTTTCTGGAAAAAACTCCGCAGCCGGTTCTGGCTGACGTCATGGCTGATACTGTCCGGGTATACCCCGGCCCGGCCGGTTTCAATAGCGCTTTCATCTATATCGGTGGCAAAAATCTGGACCTTCCGCTGAACCCTATGCTCCTGGAAATGTTCCCGGAGCAGGATGCCGACCGAATATGCCTCCTCCCCTGTTGCACAACCTACCAACCAGATCCGGATGGGTTCGTCCTCCTCGCAATTGTCAACCAGCTCGGGAATGATACGTTGCTTTAACACTTCAAAGGCCTTTGAATCACGGAAAAAGCGGGTTACACCAATGAGAAACTCCTTGAACAGTGCTCTACTCTCCCCCGAATGCTCCTTGAGAAGGTCTATATAGTTGTCAAGTTCACTTGAGTTGTTGACCGCCATCCGCCGTTCTATTCGGCGCAGAATGGTACTTATCTTGTAAGAGCTGAAATCATTGCCGGTGGTGGTATGGATAATTTGAAAAATGGCTTTCAGCTGCTGGTCAATCTTCTCTCCTGGCCTGACATCCTTGCGCTGTACCAGGAATACGGAACGATGGGCAATTTCAATGATCTTTTCCGGCAGCTTGTCGACGGCATAGATAATATCCGCCATGCCGGTGGTGATGGCGCTCTGGGGCATCCCCGGATACTTGGCGTTTGCCGCATCCTGCACAGCGACAATCCCGCCGCTTTCCTTTATCGCCCTTATCCCCTGGGTGCCGTCGGTGCCGGTACCGGACAGGATGACGGCGATGGCGTTTTCTTCCATGTCCGCTGCCAGAGACCGGAGAAAGATATCGATGGTGTGACGCATCCCCCGTGGCGCCTGGGGTTCCTCCAGGTGCAGTTGGCCGCCGCTGATGGTCATATCCCGATTTGATGGAATCACAAAAACCATATTCGGTTCCACCTTCACCCCTTCTTCGGCGATATGGACTTCCATACGCGTATAACGGCCAAGCAGTTCAGGCAGCAGGGTCTTGTGATTAGGGTCGAGGTGAACCACTATTATAAAGGTCATACCGGTATCCGGGGGCATATTGGAAAAGAACTCCTCCAGGGTCTCCAACCCTCCAGCTGAAGCCCCGATGCCAACGACGAAAAACGGTTGTTTTTCCTGCGAAGCAGGCTGGCTTTCACTGCCACTTGCTGTGGTGGATACGACTGGTAATGTTTGCTGGCCTGAAATTTCGGTGTTTCGCTGCGATTTTGGTCTGGTATAACTATCTTTGTTTTTCATATTGTTCCGCGGATAAAGAGAGAAAAACAGTGATAAAGCAGATTGAACTTTGACCATTCAGTTTCTGATCACTGTTGTCTCATAAAAACATAAAACATTTCAGATTGATGAAGGGTAGGAGAACTCCCCGTGCTATAATGGAATTGCGAAGCAACTTATAATACCAGGAGATCCAAACCATGCCTATTGTAACACAACTCTTAGTCAAATCACTTCACTTTCCGAGAAATGGCACTGGCCAAAAGTTGTTGTACGTTCGTGTTCAGTGACGTTCCAGATGTCCAGATGCCGAAGTTTTTCACAGGCGAGTGTCGGGCCAAAGTAGGCATAGCACACCCTTAAATCAGTGTGACTGCTGCGTGATCACCTTTCGGGAGAAAGGTAATAATACTCTCAGAACAAGGCGATACCTTGATGAGTGTTTTTTTATTGCACACGTTGCGAACACGTTCATCGAGTGGCAGAAATCCGGAGATAGTCTCCATCCGTTAGAATTGCCTGGGCCACAGCTATTGTGAGTACGGAGTCGTCGGTAAAGCGTGAGTCCGGATGAAAAAGAATGAACTCTTTGGTCTTTATGGGATGAGCCTCATACACAGAACCGATGATATCTCCTGCAAGAGCGCCTATCATTTTATCTTCTCCACCTTGTCACTTTTTGAACAAATACAGCTTTATCTCCCTGCAAGAACCTAAAATAATAGAGCTCAAAGCCTGCCATTACTCGGCAAGCGATTTTCTGGCCAACATTATTTTTTCAAGCAGCTCTTCAAAATCAATCGGTTTGAGGCAGTAATCAAAGGCCCCTTTTCTTATTCCCGCAACACCGGCATGAGGTGAGGCATGTCCGGTAAGAATTATGACCTCAAGGTTTGGATGAACCTTCTTCATTTCCGCCATACACTTTAGACCATCAAGTCCCGGCATCGTAATATCCATGACCACTACATCGTAATCGTCATACTCAATCTGTTCCAGCGCGTCCATGCAGCTCTCGGCCAGGCTAAATTCAACCTTCCTCCTGGTAAAAAATTTGCCCATTGTCTCGCGGAAATCAGCTTCATCATCAACTAACAGAACTTTCTTTTTCTTCGCCATGATGATTCTCCCCACATTTTGATACTGTTTTTCCTAGCATTTCTTCAATTTCCCGCAAAAACTTCTGCCGGTATTGATCGACCATGCCAGGCTGATCCATAACCATGTCCAGTTGACGCGCGTGCAAGGTCAGATAGCCAAGAACCTGCAACCGCTGTTCGAGGAATTCCACTGAACGTTTTTTTACCCTCGCAAGCAGAGAATCCGAACGCAATTCGATGCGAAAGTCGTATTGCAGTAGAATATCGGCAAGCAGTCTGGCACGCACCGCCTTCCGTTGCTGATCGGCGGCTCCGCCCTTAAACCTGAAAGTTACATAGCTCTCCGTGAGCAGATCACTGAGATAGGCTTCAATCATGGCGTAATGGTAGCCAAGGCGAACACTCAGGTTGCAGAAATTTTTGGAAATAAGAAAATAATTTTTTGTGGTTAAAGCCGATGGCACTGATGGATCAAGCTCCGGCCGCATGGTTGACTGAAAGATAATCGAGCCAAAACCCCGGACACTGACAGTTGGCGGTCCCTGCCAGGGATAAGCGGAAATACCGCGCCAGATGGCAAGCATCGGGATCGACACTATGTCTTCGATCCGGATTGTTTTAACACCTTCCCCGGCCCCTTTCCTAAAACCACCAGCCAAATCAATCACCCACCATTCCAGGGGGACATCGCCGACAAGTCGTTTGGCGGCGGATTGGTCGAAACGATGGGTCTGACCGAAACTAAACATTTCCGTCACCGATTTTTCATGGCAAAAACGAGTGATGTCATGAAGAGTCTCACACCATGATGATTTAAACCGTGGTGATGCGGGGTCATTGAGATTGAGCGGAGTAATCCACTGGAGGGCCTCGGTGAGAATTCTTTGAACAGGACTACCGGCCATAATATCTTTTTTCACATTTTTTTGCCGGAGCAGATCTTCCCTGCGTCCGTCGAATACTGCCCTGCCGGTGGCGTGCAGGGTAATGGTCCGACCATCTTCAAGAAGGTTCAGAGCGTCCGGCAGACCAAACAGTGCGGGGATGCCGAATTCGCGCGAGACCGTGGCCAAATGTCCGGCCTCGGTACCGCCTTCGGCAATTACCGCAGCGGCTCGGTTCAGGAGCGGTGCCCATTCCGGCAAGGGATGGTCCAGCAGTAGAATGCTTCCTTTTGGAAAACGACGCATGGTCTCGGGGGAGTCAACCCGGAAAACCTCTCCACTGGCAATGCCGTTACTTGCACAAACACCGCCGAAGATAATTGGCTGTTCCCTTGAATCAGCAATAGTAATCTCCGGTTTTTTCGACGTTTCCACTGCCGGATGTCCTCCAGTCAGGGGCCTGCTCTGCAGTATATAGAGTATTCCCTGATGATCGAAAGACCATTCGATATCCTGCGGTTCGCCGAAATGTTCTTCCAGCGAAAGCGCGGTTTCCGCCAATTTCCTTAATTGATTATAGGTTAGGGATGGCCCTGCCGATCCTTGTTTGGTCGCTACTTGACGTATTTCATTGTAGACTACCGGATAGGGTTTCTCCCTGCTGATGAGAAAAAGGTCGGCTGCCTGAGACCCATCCACCACACCTTTAGCAATTCCCGCGGTGGCATTGATACGTAAAAGGCCATTATCTTCCTGCCCCGGGTCTATACTGTAGACAACACCACTGACCAGGGCATCGACCATGATCATGCAGCCGACACACATCTCGATATCTTCATGTCGGTAACCTCGCTGACGCCGATAAGCAATGGCCCTGGCACCGTATTTTCCGGCGATTACCTCTTTATATGCTGCAACAATGTTTGTTCGATCAACATTCAACACACTGCTGTAAAGACCAGCAAAGGAGACTGTTGCGCTGTCTTCGCCGAGTGCACTTGATCGCATCGATACCCGGCAACCGGAAAAAGCTGCTTTTTCCAGCCTGTTGTAATGAACCAGCAGCAATTCCTCAAGATCTGCCGGAAGAGGCAAAGCAAGAATCATGGATTGAATACCGTGGCAACCCTTATAAAGAGCGTCAAGGTCATCGGGGTCAAGCACCTGCAGCCGCCTGTTTATCTCGGCGAGATGCTCTGTAGTGAGAAATTTTCTGGTAGCTGTAGCCGTCAGCACGAAACCTGGCGGGACCGTCACCCCGGGAAGCCGGGTAAGCTCACCGAGACAGGCCATTTTATCGCCCACCAAATTTGCTTCTTTCAGACTGACTTCATGCAGTCCAAAAATAAGCGGCCCCTGCGGTAATACAGGTTTTCTTTCTAAGATGTATTCCAGGTTTGAATTGATGGTATCAAATATTTTCTCGAGCTCTACATATCTGCCGGAAGACATGGCGAGGAGACTACGGACCATCTTATAGACATTGACCAGGATAGTCGTTATTTTCGAGCGGATGACCGCCATCCGGTAGCTGTCCCCGCCGTAATAGATTTTTTCCAGGTCAGCCATAGCCTGAAGGGCATTATTATTGGCGGTTAACAAACTGCGGAAATGCGAGTACCTTTTCCTGAAAGCCTCACTCAATTCTTCAGGACTTAATACGGGAGGCGGGGCAGGAAACAGGCTTTCTTTAATGAACGAAAATATCCGCAGCATATATATCCTTTCCTGTCTTGCCGGATTGGTGAAGGTTTCTTTTACTTTCACCAATCCGGCAGGGTTTTGTCAGTGTCAGCTGAGTGTTAACACCACTAATGGCCTATCTTATATCCCATTCCCTCAAAGACATACATTAACCCGAATCCATACCAGAGAGTATACATTACATAGAAAGCCAGGGATGCGAGTACCAGTCCGATATTAGCCTTCCAACTTTCAATTTGTACACCATAGTAATTATAAGCGGGTTCGATGGCCTTTTTCTTTATGTTATCAAACAATTTTGCCCCATCAAACCTCTTTTCATTCGTTAGATATTTGCTAATTTTACTACTTGATGTCCACCAGTTGAACATGACTCGTTTTTCATCATAGCCATATTTATCTACCAGGCCTTTCCCATTGTTGTTAAACATCATGTCGGCATCCTGCAGAGCCGTTTTCATTATGTGCCCAACATTTCCTTGGATTTTTAAATCCAAACCTGTCACCTCAACCTGTGCTCCGCTTGCCACAAACAATTTGGCGATTTCTGCAGCCTCCCGATCATTAGACACCGTAATTGTGGCATCAATCGTTTTTTCAATAAATTTCTCACTTTCCACCAGTGATTGAGGGATGAAATAAGACGAACCCTTCGAAATCATATTAAAAAGGTTGTCCATGTAATCAAGACCGTTCAGTTTACCGGGAAAGACCGGAGTGAAGATGACTCCCAGAAGTGCAAAGAAGGAGACCACCATTAAAATTCCACGGATTTTAAGTTTACGTTGCATGCTCATATTATTGGCCCTCCGAATTCGCTTCTTTTAATTTGAGATCTGTTAAAACTGGTGCAGAAGAATGAGAATCCTCCGATTTCAGATCTTTTAAGTGAGTGAAGAAAACGTAAAATACCCATACAGCAAAAGCTCCGATGACCAGAAAGAAAAGAGTGTTACCAATCAAGCTGAGCATGTCCCCGGTACCGCGTGAAATCTGGATATAGTCCATGCTCTGCAATTTTGAGGGCATAGCGAAAAAGCGGTTTATGAAGCCCGCAGTGACAGCCAAGGCAAAGAAGCCGCGAATCTGAACACCCGGTACGACCTTCGTGACCAGAGAACCAACCTGCACACCAATTAACGAGCCAAGCAGCATGCCCATAGCCAGCGTATAAAAAACAAAGCCATAAACAGCGTACTGGCTGATCGACGTATATCCGGCGGTAAAGACGATCTGGAAAATGTCGGTACCAACAGTGGTCATCGAGGAGACGCCAAGACCATAAACAAAGATAGGAAAGGTCAGGAATCCGCCACCGACTCCCATGATAGAGGCTGCAGCACCTACCAGCAACCCGCTGCCCCAAAGGAAAACCGCAGAAATCTTGCGTCCACCAGGGGTAACTCCCTCGTCAAAAGTCAGCATTGGTGGCATGTTTACAGATTGTATTCTTTGCCCCATAGGCGAAACATCTTCGGCACGACTGGCTTTATTTTTAACTAAGGCTTCACCTCGCCTTGCTTTGAAGTAATCCATCAGGGCATAAAAGCTCAGAAAGCCAAGGATAAACACATAGACTACAGTAATAAAAAGGTCGCTCAACACCGGGTTGAGGTCATAGAGGTACCTGTTCAGCATCCCGCCCAGAGTCGCTCCGATAAGCGACCCGATAAGGAAATTTACCGCCAGGCTTATAGAAATATTGCCCATTTTCCTGTGGAGGACACTGCCCATAATCGCTTTGGCAAAAATATGAAACAGATCGGTACCAACAGCCAGGATCCCCTTGACGCCTGCACTCATCAATGCCGGAGCAATGATAAAGCCGCCGCCAGCCCCGATACAACCGGTAATAAGTCCGGCACAGAGACCAACAAAGACGGAGGCGAAAAAGATGAGATTGGTGTAGTGCGACGGCATGTAAGCCGACTTACCGCCAAGCACATTTGGCAATGTTCCGTCGCCGCTAGCGAGGGCGATGCCGCCGAGCAGGACAGGCAGAAGCATAAGAAAGAGAAGAGCTCTCCTTTTGCCGCTCTTCAGGATATTGGTTGACATTTCCAGGTCCCATCGAGCATAGGCCTGTGAGCCCTTAAGCATCAACTGGTAAAATTCCCTGCAATTACCCATAATAAACACCTTTTAATTGAAATTTTTAAGAATCCAGCATCGCACCACACATTGTATTTAGCTCGGCATGGACATATGTTTCTTCATCTGGGCCATCTCGATCTTTTCCTGTTGCAGCCGTTTCTTTTCATAAGCATCGGAGAGTTTTTCCAGCAGCGGATCGAGTTCAATCGGTTTCATGAGATAATCGAAAGCTCCGAGTTTCATGCCTTCAATTCCCGAATCCACCGAAGCGTGCCCGGTCAGCAAAATAACCTCAACCAAAGGCTTCATATCGCGGATTCGCCGCAGAGTTTCGATACCGTCAATTCCCGGCATCTTGATATCAAGCAGCACCACATCGGTACGGCTTTTTTCCAGGATTTCCAGGGCCTTCAACCCATTCTCCGCAACCTCTACATGCAGTCCCCGCTTTTCCAGGCTTTTGCTGATAACATCCCGAAATTCCTCCTCATCATCGACTACCATTACGTTAAATTCTCTCATGATGTACTCCTTTTTTTGAGATAATAAAAAAGTTCCGAAGGTTTCCCATTAAGCATCATTGCTGGTTGCCATAGCTTTTAACCGGCAGGATGACCCTGAAAAGAGCACCTCCATCCTTCCTGTTTTCCACTGAAATTGTGCCGCCCAATTTTTTGATGATGTCGTAGCTTATATAGAGTCCCAGCCCCGTCCCTTTATCGGGATCCTTGGTGGTAAAAAACGGATCGAAAATTTGTTTGAGGTTCTCCGGCCTGATCCCCGGCCCGTTATCTGCACATTCAATCACCAGGCGGCCATCACCACTTATGCTCGTAGTGATTTCGACCACCCCTTTGGGGCCTACCGCATCGAGGGCATTGTTTATGAGGTTGAGAAAAACCTGTTGGAGTTGCGGTCCATCGGTCATTGTAGCGGGCAGGCCGGGACTGAAGTTTCTCATAATCGAAATGCTGTTGTTCTCTGCTTCCCGCTCGACAAAGGAGAGAGTTTCAGTCATAAGCTCGTTGATATGAACCCGATCCTGCTGGGCCGTCATTTTTTTTGAAAAACCAAGCAGTCGGTGAGTGATAGTCCCGGCGCGCTTGACATGATGGCGAATTTTATCGACGGCATTCTTGTATTCCGCCATATTTTTAACTGCTGCCGGGTCTTCATCGGGAAGCAGCTCACTGATCCATCCGGCCTGGGAAGTGATCATCTGCAGTGGATTGTTAATTTCATGGGCAATACCTGCCGCCAAACGGCCGATTGTCGCCATTTTTTCAACATGGGCAAACTGCATGCTGTTAGCTGCATGCTCCTTGTCCGCCCGCTCAAGATTGCGGGACAGAGCTATGCTGATTGTCACCGCCGCAGATAAAGAAAGAAGAATGATCATTCCGACAATTATGAAAACCCGGTTTCTCAAGGTCAGATAAAAATCCATTGAATCGGCTAAATTGGCTTTCAACACCAACAACCATTGGCCGTTGCCGATCCAGCGTGTTTTGTAGATATTGGTGTCGGTTATCACTGCCTGGGATTTATTATCGAATGAGATGAGCTTTTTTTCGTTTGCATCAAGCTCGGTCCTGTTTAATAAACTAGGGGTTTGGAACTGCCCTGCACGGTTGATGATAAAGGCGTCGCTATGGGGTCCGAGCTGGGCTGAATGAAGAAGTGAATTAAAGCTGCTCGAATTGATGGTCGCCCGTAACACAAAGCTTTTCAGGGAATCTGTAACGGCAACGACAAAATGGGGTACATTGCGAAAACCGGTGAAGACGTCACTGACATGAACACCACTTATCAATGTCTCTTGAAACCACTGGGCATCACTGTATTTCTTATCTTTTACCATGGCTCGATAAGGACCGACGTAACCATGCTGGACGCCTGCCGCATCGATCACCTGCAGGTCGACTATGTCGCTTCCGCGTGAGCCCATAGCCAGATAGAGGTTATCGAGGTTTTGCTGGTCAAAGAAAAACTCCCGGGGATAGAAAGAGACCATCATACTGAGCAGGGAAATTTTATCGTTGAGAAAGACGGAAATAACTTCCGTGCGGTGTTCGATGGTGCTGGTTGCCAATTCCCTCAATTTAATGACATTTGTCGCCTCGACGGTGTCTTTCATTATCCAGGCAAAGATCAGGATCGGTAAAATACTCAGGCAGAAAAAGGCGATCAGCAGCCTTCTGGTTATTGCCGAATAGTATTTTTTCTTTCTTTCCATGAAGATCCCTCAACTTGTGAAAAATAAACTCAATCTCGTCGTGAGTTGTTTGTCGGGCAGGCTCTCTGCAACAATCAGGTCCGCAGGAATGGAAAGCAGTCCATTATCAAATGCGAACTTGGTAGCCTGATCGACGATGAGAATGGTCTTCAAGACCGGCATGGTTGATAGAAAATCAAGTGTTTCAACCAAATCTTTATTGAACGATTTTTGAAATACAACCACCACATCAGGCTCAAAGGTCATGATGCTCAGATGGGCAGGTCGTCCGAGTGTAGTACTCTCCGCCAGGACAAGATTATAATTTTCGGCAAACTGCTTGCAGATATGATCGAAGGTCTCTTTCTTTTGCCGCAGCTCAACTCTGCTGAAGGCTATAAACAGGATTTTTCCGGTCTTGGGAGGAAGAAGAGAAGAAACGACAGGCATATTATTTTGCAGCAGGAATGTGAGTACATCGTCCTCTGCAACCAGATTTTCACCAATTGCAGTCGAATGGAGGATTTTTTGAGAAACCCATCCCTTCACTTTTCTTGGAGAAATTCGACAGGCTGTGGCGATCTCGTCAATTGTGAGATACCGCTGCTGTTTTTCGCCTTTATAATATAAACCTCTAATCATCCACTCTCTCCTGTTGCAGATCGGTTGAAGGTCCACCTGCCGTTTGATGTCTTATCTTTTGCAACTGTTATGCCCGTTCACTACAACTGGTGGAATTTTTAATTTCACATAAATAACAGCAAGTTACATTAGCACTATTGAAGAAAAGCGTGGGCTGCCGGTAAAGACTGTAAAAGGATTATTTGTGAAGTAATGGTGACAAAAACAGATCTTCCACCACAATCCTTTGAAATAAGGCTTAAAGTGTTGTTAACTGGAGGTTACAAAACAATTTTGTTTTGCTGCCGGGATGTATAGTTGAGGTGACAACAGGAGACTTATGGAGAGTGATAGTAATGATAAAAACAGTAACAGTACCCTCATAGACATTCTTGAGAGACAGAAGAAGGATCTTGTTGTCAGGTTTCTAAAAAAACACGAAGAAGTTGAGGCAAACAAGTCATTTATCGACAAGATCATGTCCAATCTCTCGGACTTGATCATCGTTTTGTCTGCCGATCTGAAGATTGTCCAGGCAAATAAGGAATTCTATAGAATTCTTGAGGGCGAGGAAAATGAAATAAACCTGTCGCTCGTCGATATTACCTGTAAAGAAAATTTACAGCTCCTGACGGAACATTTACAGACCGGAGAATTCCAGGGTCTGGAAACGACCTTGATAAACCGCAGCGGCAAACCTGTACCTGTTATTATCAGGGGCACAACCTATGTGACGGAATCAGGCCGTATCCTGCATATGCTTGTCGCTTCCGACCGGCGTGATTTTTATGAAGTCATGGGCCGGATGCGGGAAGTGCAGGACCAGCTTATCCATTCGGGAAGACTGGCCAGCCTTGGTGAAATGGCCGCTGGTATCGGCCACGAGCTGACCCAGCCTTTAAATACCGTGCTGCTCCTTGCCCGCAATTGTATCAAGGCAATGGATGATCCTTTGCACAATTCGGCAATGATCAGGGACAATCTCCTCACAATCATTGAACGGGTAAATCACTCCTCAAGCATTATCCGCAGCCTCAAAGGATTTGCCAGTAAAGTAAAAGAAGAGGTTGCTCCGGTAAGAATCAATGTCATTATTTTTGATGTCCTCAGCTTTCTCGATGCACAGCTGCTGCTCTCGGATATTAATGTTGACCTGGCTTTGGATGAAAATGATTATCTGGTTTTGGGGCAGGAAGTGCGAATCGAACAGGTTTTGCTCAATCTCATCCAGAATGCCATCCAGGCGATGGCTGAAACCGAAGACCCAATTCTCAGATTAACCACCTTCAAACATGCAGGAGTGGATCCAGAGAGCCTGCAGCCAAAACCCTATATCGGAATCTCCGTTAATGATAACGGTGAAGGAATTGAGAGTGATATACTCATTAAAATCTTTGATCCATTTTTCACGACCAGAGAGGTGGGAACCGGCATGGGGTTGGGTTTATCTATTGTTGAACGGATCGTGAGAGGCTTCGGCGGTCATATCAAGGTGACCAGCACCCCGCGCACCGCCACTACTTTCACTGTTTATTTACCTGAATATATTGACAATAATCCTTAATAGTTGACCATGGAAATTAAGCGTCCCGTTTTAGTGGTTGATGACGATCAGTATCTGTTATCGGCTATCGGCCAGACTTTGATGTTGAACGGCTACCATGCCGATCTTCAGGCCAGTCCGCTGATAGCGTTGGAAAAGGTTAAAAACACGTCTTACATGGCAGTTATCGCCGATATCAGGATGCCGGTAATGGATGGTATGCAACTGCTTGCAGCGATAGGCGACGTTGACCGGGATCTGCCAATGATCATGATTACAGGCCACGGCGATGTAGCCCTGGCGGTACAGGCTATACGGGCCGGGGCCTATGATTTTCTCGAAAAACCGGTGGATGAGGAAGTACTTCTTGCCTCCCTGAAAAGGGCGGTGGAAAAAAGACGGTTGGTACTTGAAAACCGTAAACTTCAGGAGGATCTTCTCCGCCAGAGCCACCAATCCTTTTTCCGTGGTATGGTCGGCTGTCATCCATTAATGCACCGCCTCTATGATGTCGTTGAAATGGTGGCCAAAGAGACGGATCCGGTTTTGCTCAGCGGCGAAACGGGTACCGGCAAAGAGTTGGTAGCCCAGGCCATTCATCAGATTGCCAGTCCCAAAGGACCTTTTGTCGGGGTAAATATGGCCGCCTTGCCGGCGGAGATCGTCGAATCGGAACTGTTTGGTCATGAGCGCGGCGCTTTCACCGGCGCAGTCGCCGCAAAAATCGGCAAGTTCGAATATGCCAGGGAAGGAACGCTGTTTCTCGATGAGATCTGCAGCCTTCCTCTTCCCGTACAGGCAAAACTTCTCCGAGTCCTGGAGGAACGAAGTTTCTGCCGTCTGGGCAGCAACTCTCAGGTGCCACTGCAGGCACGGATCATCTCCGCGACCAATAAAAACCTTGCAGATGAGATCTCCTCCGGCACCTTCCGCAAGGATTTGTTTTATCGCCTTAACGTTCTTTCGATCGATATTCCCCCACTCAGAAAACGCAAGGACGATATTCCGTTGCTTGTGGAGTTTTTTCGTCAGGAATATTGCCGTGAGCGGGAGCAGTCGGTACCGCCTTTTACCGGGCAGCAGCTTGAGGAAATCTGCAGTCAGGATTGGCCGGGCAATATCCGCGAACTCAGGAATTATGTACGGAGGATCTGTGTTTTCGGCGAAGAACCTCAAACAGTAAATGAAGATTCAGGTCCTGTGACCTCCGATTTGGGTGAGAAAAAATCACCACAGCTTCGGGATTATATTGAACAGCTCGAAAAGGAATATATTACCCGCATCCTCTGCGAGCATGGGGGGAAAGTTGGCCTGGCCCACCAGGTGCTGGGACTCTCCCGTAAAGGGCTGTACGATAAGATCAATAAATATTCCATCGACCTTGATTCCTGCAAAGACGGGACCGATTCTGGGTAAGAACAAGGAGCTGATCGTGTCGCTTGCTAAACATCTCTATTGCTGGTAGGTTACGAGAACAATTTATCAGCAGTGGTCTCTCTAAGCAATTCGGTACAATACATGAACAAACTTATCCCGTTGCCTAAAGAAGAACGGCTTTTACCCTGCCGAAGCGAACGTGTATTCCTCCGCCTGGAGCTGAACATTTACCATTATTCACTGATCTAAATCACTTATGCTGCAACTTAAAGACCAGACCCCTTTGGGAGCCGGTGCTGACCGTACAGTCTACCGCCATCCGGAGAACCCGGAATTGTGCATCAAAATCCCTAAATATGCTACTGGAAAAGATCTAAAAATCACTGAAACTCGGGATAAAATATTCTGTCTTTCCCGATTTGGCGACAAACGGGGCCTCGATTATAATTTTACCGATCTAGTTTATGCCGACAAGCTGCAGAAACAGAACAAAAAGGAACTGTTCAACCACCTTCCTCAATGTTATGGCCAGGTCGATACAGATCTGGGAACGGGTGTAATATGGGAATATATTGTCAACTACGACTCCACTCCCTGCCTCTCCTTATTAAATTATAAAAATGAATCCGACCGGCTTGGGGACAACGAAAAAGAACTGCTGTGGGATGCTCTGGATACTTTTTTCTCCTGGCAGGTCGAACATGCGGTTATGTTGCGCGAAATGGCTTTCAGCAACACTTTGGTTCGCAAAATCAACTCCGACTCAATACGGCTTTACCACATCGATGCTATCGGCTGCGTCGATCTGATTCCTCTCGCCGACTATTCCAAATCATTTGCCCGGCTTCGGGTTCGTAGTAAGGTCTATCGTTTTCGCAAAAGGATAATTGCCTCGCTGGGAGCTCCGCCCAAAAGGATGAATTCCATCTGATCTGACTGCCGATAGGTAGAGAAAAACTGCAATATTAGATTATGCGAATATCCCTTCGCGTCAAACTGGCTCTGGTTTCCCTGCTCCTGCTGTTTATTCCCCTGACAGGATTCCGTTTCAGCGAGCTCATAAAACAGGATCTCCTGGAAAGCCGCAGGGAAACCATGCTGTTTTCCGCCCGGGCGGTTGCTTCCGCTCTCGCAGGCCGAACCGGGCTTTTTGACCGGGAGCTTTTCCATTCTTTAAATGCCGGCCGCGACCTGTACCTTTATCAGCTTTCCAATCCGATGCGCCTCAACGGTAAGACCGACGACTGGCAGCCGCATCTTGAGGAGGCACTTGTATTTGGAGAAGAACATCTGCTCTTTTCGGCCGAATCCTACAACCACAGATCCTTGCATTATCAACACCTCACCGGTGTTCGCGGAGACTATCTCTATGCCGTTTTTCTGGTTACCGACGATAAAGTAGTCTATCGGCAGCCCGACTCGCCGCGCCTCGATCTGTCCGATCATCTGCAGATCGGGATGGAGGATCAACAGGGAAACCTTCATCATTACCTGCTCACAGCCATCCAGCCCGGTTGGGTAAATGCGTATCTCATGCCGGAAAATATAGAAGAAACTCTCCCGTTGGAGATAGAACCAAAAATCCAGGGAATGTGGGTCGAATCTACCGGAGGATACACTCTGGAAATCAGGATGCCAAAGGATATGGTCGGTCAGAAACTTTCCTTTGCCATTGCCGATATCGATGACCCGGTAGAACGATACACCAAAGCATTGATCGGAACCGCCACTTCCGAGGAACGCGAGGATCTTGGCTGGGTGCTTTCACCGTCCGGAGCAATTGAAGAAATTTTAAAATCTCTTGACCGTCCCCATTCAAGGGTGATAATCGTCGATACCAACCGCAGGGTACGGGCAAGTTTTGGCAGCCTGGCCGACGAAAAGGTCACTCCCGACACCGATACCTCCATGCTCACCGCCATCAGCTCGTATACATACAATCTTCTGGCTCCTCTCTATCGATTCTTCACCAGATCCTTTACCACAGAGTTCAGCCAGGTAAAAGCACAGCCATCAACCCTTGATATCAAAGGAATAAAAGAAGCATTGCAAGGAGTATCGAGCGTCACCAGCTATGCCATCAATGATGGACAGGTAGAGATCATGGCTGCCATTACTCCCTTACAGGAACAGGACGCAATCGTCGGTGCAGTGGTGGTGGAGCAGACAACCAATTCTATTTTGGCTCTGCAAAATAAATTGATCGAGGAATCCCTCACCGTCACCATCCTCGTCTTCAGCTTTGGCGGAATCGGCCTTATTTTCTTTGCCTCGCGTCTCTCTTCCCGAATTCGCCGATTGGGCAGCCAGGCCGCATCGGCCATCAGCGAAAGTGGTCAGATCCGGTCAACCATAGTGCCAATCTCCTCCAGGGATGAAATAGGCGACCTCTCCCGGACGTTGACGGCCATGCTCAACCAGCTGAAAATCCAGACGGAATACCGCGAAAAGATGGCCGATAACCTTGAGCATGAAATGCGAACGCCGCTGGCAGGAATCTCTGCCTCACTCAAAAACATGGCCAGGGAGATGGACAATCCGCCGAAACATTTAACCGAATATTTAAACTGGGCCCTGGAAGATGTAGCCAGGCTGGAAGCCCTGCTTACCGCGGTGCGCGATGCCACCAATCTGCAGGAAGCTCTTGGCCGCGACTTCAAAGAGGATTTTCTGCTTGATACCGCAATCAACATGTGGCTTACCCACAGCTGGCGTCAGGCTTTTCCGGAGACAGAGTTCATCTTTGATAAACCGGCTGATCAGGTTACTCTCCATGGCGACCCGGCCCGGATCCGGCAAATGCTCGACAAACTGATCGAAAATGCGGTCTCCTTTCATCGTCCGGGAACTCCCATCGAAATTTCCCTTGCTCAAAATGACGGTAAAATAACCCTTACGGTTATCAATCAGGGCCCGACAATTCCCGAAGAGTTACAAAACCAGATCTTCAACTCCATGGTCTCTTACAGGCGACAAAAGGGACAACACAAAGGTGCTGGCCCGCATTTGGGGCTTGGACTTTATATCGTCCGGACCATTGTGGAGTATCATCAGGGGATGGTGAGTGTCGGCACCAGTAAAGACGGAAAAGCTACAATCTTTACTCTGACACTCTAAAGCTTTGCATCGCTTTCGTCATTCTCGGGTTGATCAATAGCCATAAAAAACATCTTTACATCCGGACTCTCATTCTGGCGGCGTTGGTATTCCGGCGGACTCTCCTCGACAAAACCCAACTGTAAAAAAAGAGCCTGCAGCCGGGGATTTTTTGTCAGAGAAATAAAGCGGCTATAACCCTCTGCAGACATGGCCTGCATAAAGGCATTTACCGTATACACGCCAACTCTCTGATTACGAAAGCGTGTGGAAATAGCCAGGGCACCGAGTTCAACGGTCCTTTCATCAATCACCTTCTGTTCCAGGCAGCCAACCACAATTCCATCGATTGCCGTGACATAAAATCGCTGCCGGTTTCGACTCAGATATTCCTTGCTCCGGGGTTTTAAAAAACCCGCACGCTTATACATGGTCAGAATACGATGAACAATGGCCACCTCTTCATCGGTTTGCACCTGCCTCAATTCCTCGGTAAAGTTGTCGGCAATCATCGTGCCGGTCCCTTCCACGGTAAAGAGTTCGTGCTTTATGACATTTTTCCCGGCGGGCAGGATATGAATGCGGTCGCAACGACCCGTCTCAATTTTTTCGCAAAGACGATTCATGGTATCCCTGAAGTTCACATTGGCAATAAGATCACCGAAGTCCTCCATCCCCTCACGCACCCTTCCGGTTGTCAGCGTGTTAATTTTGTTCCCTTTATTGTCGATGAGATAACGGCGCTCGAGAAAAATCAGTTTATAGGCGGTATCGGGATGCTCGAGAACCGCCTCATAAAAATCAAGTTCCGGAGCAATCCTGATAATGCTGGTTGCAGGTAAACGAAGTTCCAGTTTTTTTAAGAGCTTTTGGTTGGCGAAGCGATTGGGCAGGTTGTGAAATAGGGTTGTTCGTATATCTTTTCTTACCAAAAATTTAATATCGGCAACAATCTCAGTAAAATGATCGCGCAGGATTCCCTCCCGACAGGCTCTACAAACCGGTCGACCTACCCGATTTTTTACATATTCATTAAGATATAACTGCGCCATGATTCAAACATTGAAACTGCTATTTATTGCTGGACACCCAACTCTTCTCTGCTCTTGATTCACCATTAATTTACCTTATTTGTAAAAAGATATTCCCGGTGGCGCAACAGTACTCTCCACAATAACTCTCAGAAAAGGGAGACCTACTTTCAGCAAGGTCTAACATAAAACGAACAACTTTAGGAGGGGTAAAAAACTGTCCTTTGGATTGGGTTCACTCGCTTCACCGGGGCCGATTCCTGTTCGGCGAATATTTTACAGAGAATTGGCTAATGTCTGTACATAAATGAAAGTTTTGCGGCAGGCAGGATAATCACCTAACAAATAAACAACCCTTGCCTGCCAGATTAAACAGTTGGTATACCACGTCTTCCCGCCATGACTACTTTTTAGCCTGAGCACTCAAATGAAGACAAACCCCTCCTGATGCTTTTTTCGGATAACCTCCCGAATTATTTCTCTTCGTGCTTGCTTACCTTGAAGCTTGCGATAAGCTGAGCCAGGACCTCGGCAAGTGTCGAGAGATCTTCGGCAGAATTTCGTACGCGTTGGCTACTCTGTTTTGCCGTTGCCGATTGGTTCTGAACCTTGCCGATATCGGCTGTCATCTCGGCCGTCATTTTTGAACTTACTGCCACTTTTTCGTTAATTTCCGCTATACCTTGTGAAGCCTGCGTGACATTGTTGACGATTTCATTGGTCGTAACCGACTGCTCTTCCACGGCTGTGACGATACTGCTGACAATCTGATCGACATCATCAATGATATCGGCGATGGAACCTATACTGCCCACTGCCTCGTTTGTTTGTTGTTGAATATGGCTGATGGAATCTTTGATTTTGCCGGTTGCGTCTGCTGTCTGATGGGCCAAGTCTTTAATTTCGTTGGCAACTACGGCAAATCCTTTACCAGCACCACCGGCTCTTGCAGCTTCAATGGTTGCATTCAGGGCCAAGAGGTTGGTCTGTTCGGAAATCTCTGCAATGGTTTCGGTAATCACCCCGATTGAGGCAGCCGCTTCATTGAGGCGGGAGACGGTTTCTCGGGATTCCCTGGCGTTCGCAACAGCTTTCTCCGTTGTAACCCTGGCGCGAGAACTATTTTCTGCAATTTCATTGATGGTCGCACTCATCTCCTCCGCCGCTGTAGCGATCATGCTCAAGTTGATCGCCGATTCTTCCATTGCCGCTGCTATTGAATTAATGTTGTTTGCGACTTCAGTTGCTTGGTTTTGGGCAATATCGGCTATCTGGGTCGTCGAGTCGGCGTTGTGAACCATCTGGTCCGAAATAGATGACAACTCTGTTGATGACTGTGCTAATTCCTTGGATGAATGTACTATTTTTCCAATCACTTCCCGCTGTTTAACGATCATATCGTTAAGTGAATCACCCAGTCGGCCAATGGCATCATCGACACCGGGAGGAATGGCGACTGTATAATCCCCCGAACCGACAATGGCGCTGGTTGCTGCCAAGTTTTTCAGTGGCTTGTTTATTGAGCGAACGATGAGCAGTGCGGCTACAACACCGATCAGCAGGACAATCAGGCCAATACCACCACCATACAGAATCAACTTTTGGTCCAAACCTCCAAGCAGCTCCTCTCGGTTCATACTGACCCCGAGAACGGCTCCCCATTGATCCAGCGGTTTGATATGCGTGATCATTTCCTGTCCGTTTTGCTGAAAAATTACGGTTCCCTGCCGGACATCACGCAAATCAGGAATAGAGGTATACAGATTTCCGGAAGATCCATCGGTAGAGATGAGGTTTGCTCCCTCTTTTCCTTCATAGAGAAAATAATCGCCTGAGCCGTTGGTTACCTTTGTCTTTGTTATGTAGGTAATGACTTCTTCGGAGAGCATCGGCGTACCAAGGCAAATGGCGCCAATTATCATTCCATCTATATCGATAATTGGTTTATATGCCGTAAAAATCCATTTATTTCCAGCATACTCACGGCTGAAATAGTTTTCCCCCTTCACTATGGCATGATAGGCCGGCTCCTTCGGCGAAATATAGGTGTAGAGAGCAGGACTTCCATCCGCCTTTTTGGCAGTTGTGTTGATGCGTAT
>JBARUR010000219.1:0-17033 GCA_049645845.1 Desulforhopalus sp.
CATGCAAAGACTTTGGCTATGATTCAGCCTGCTGTCTGGAAAGTGAGAAAGCAGCAGAAAAAGGAAAAACTCCTGCAATATGCAGAAAGAGTCTGGGATATCAGGGAAGGGAGTGAAGATGAAAAGATAGATCGTGCTATCCTCAAGACTGAAGAATTTTTCCAGAGTCTTGGGATAAAAACCAGACTGTCGGATCATAACCTCACTGAAAAAGATATCGAAAGAGTAATAAAGTCCCTGGAAAAACATGGAATGACAGCTTTGTCTGAGACCGGCGACGTAACGCTTGATGTTTCAAGGGAAATTTTAAATGCTGCCCTGTAGTTCAGTTTTATAATTCTGTAGTTTCATGACACACCACAAGAGATCCGAAAACGACACTTCATTCTCGGGTCTCTTGTCATCTTGCCACCAGCGGATCAGCTCAAATTAACGGATAAAATTCATAAAGACTTTGTCCTCTTTTTCCGGTGGTGCAATAGCCCCTTTGCCATGCTCCACAAGTTTCATCAACCAGGCCATATTCCTGCCGAGGGTTCGCATGATCTGTTGTCCCTCTTCATCCTGTGTTGCTTCTCCCGGCCTGGTTCCGTGAATCACGTTCCAGTAATTGGACGACGGTAACAGCATCTCGGTGTAACAGAGGAAATTATTAAGCTGATTGAAAGTCGGCAGGCCGCCTGAACGTCGTACCGCAACCACCGCCGCTCCGACCTTGTGCCGCAGCATACTGTTATTGACGCCGGTAACGTAAAAGACCCGATCGAGAAATGATTTCATGGTGCCGCCAATGGCCGAAAAATGCACGGGAGAGCCGATGAGAATGCCGTCAGCATGCTTCATTTTCTGAATGTATTCGTTGACTTCGTCATCAAACTGAGCACATTGTTCATTTTGCTTTTTAATGCACTGCCCGCATGCAATACAGCCTCTTATTGCCTTGTCACCGACATGCAGAATTTCCGTTTCAATGCCTTCTTTTTCCAGTTCCTCAGTAACCATTTGTAAAGCATGGAATGTATTGCCGTTTTTCCTGGGACTGCCGTTGAATGCTACTGTTTTCATAAAATTCTTCTCCTTTTTCCCTGTTTTACTTTTCTGCAAATCGTATGTAACCGTTCACCGGAAATAGCAAAAATGCTCGCATAACCTCAAATCCGTAAGCTATCACCAGTGCTCCATAGGTGTACAAGCAATCCGAAGTGCTATAGCAGTACTATGTACGGCGGCCTGATCGGGCGCATACGTGGTGCTGGCGAACGTTTACAATCGTATTTCCGAGCCTGAAATCCTAATCAAACATAATCCTTTGTCAAGCGTGCGCGCATCCGAGGGCTATTGGCTGCTTCCATTTACCGGGGAGAGATCCTCATCAATATAACGCTGGATATAGCGATTGCCGTTGATAGCAGAAATGGCAATCCAGGCCATCAAGAAAACGGCAATGCTGAATGTCACAGGCAACGCTTTAGGCAGCAATACAAAAAAAGGCAGAAATACCGCCGCAATCACACCTATATATTTTATTGCTCGTTTTTTCGTTTGCCTGATAACCTCCTGCGCTGCTTGGGGTGTATCAATATTACTGTCATGCAAGGTCTTACGCATGGACTCATAACCGGTCTGATGCCGCAATTCCATCCGACCAAAGGGATCATTAAGCTTCATAGAAAAACCTTCTTGGAAATTTAAAAATTACAAGTTCGTAGAAACCAAAACCTATGAAGATATAACACGACAGCACTTAAAGTAAATCGTAAATCGATTGAGTAACAACTATATACAGTTCTGCAGATGGTTTCCCGACCCGCTGACAGTATCCGACAAAAACCTGTACGCACTGATTTGTGAGAATCTTGCTTTTACTAATATGATGATTTAATTTTTCAGGTAAGACAATAAAGCATGAAAAGCACTTTCTACCTTTGAGAAACTTCTGAGTTTCCTGATTTGAAGAATATGTTCAGGCTGTACATCATCTCTCTCTTTTTTCTTATGAGTACAGCAATTCATCAACCAACTATCAAGGGGAACGGAAATGGATTTTGATCATACATATGCAGATTACCTCAGCGATAAAGATGTCGAGGCCATTACGGAACTTGAACAAAAGATAGGCAAGAGGCTCCTCGCTTACTACACTCCGCCGGCTGCATCCAATCTGGATGGAGATACGTTGGCCAAAATTCAAGACCTGGAGAAAAAACTTTGCGTGAGGCTCGTCGCCTACGAGTCTCATTAAGACTGAGTGATTCAGGTAAGGCATCAAATTATTCATCACTGAACATGTTGTTCATCAACCAGACAACACTTTCCTATGGACAGACATATGACAATGAAGGAGGTACTTCTTTTCAGCCCTCAACAGGAAATTATATCGATTAATAGAGGTAACAACACGTAATCCTTCAGGCAGCTCCTTTTACTGCAAAGGGTTTCATAGAGGAAGATGTCTTGTCTTTCCTTAAAATGTTCAAAAAAATGACAAGGAGGGGAAAATGAAGGAAACAAATACTATTGTTGTTCCTGTCGACTTTTCAGAGATTACCGATCAACTGGTTGAGTATGCAGTCTATATGGCAGATAAACTGTCGGCGGTGATCCATTTCGTCCATGTCGTCCACTTCCAGGTAGGTGACTCCATGCTGGGGTTTTCCTATGTTCAGGATGGTGAAGAGAGGCTTCAGACTCAAGCAAAAGAAAGAATGTCGGATATCCTTTCAACCAATAAAGAACGATGCGCAGAATGCACAGGAGAGGTAATTATTGGAGATCCTGTCGATACAATCGTTGCTTATGCCAAAGAAAAAGGTGCGGATATGTTCATCATCAGCACTCATGGCGCGAAAGGACTTGAAAAAGTCCTGCTAGGCAGTGTAGCTGAACGAGTCCTTAAGCGGGCCCATTGCCCCGTGCTGTTCATGAATCCTCATAAACATAGTTAGGGTAGCATTATTTCGCTTTCCTCCTGATTTAGCGTACGAGCAGTGATAAAGTCTGACCCCAGACAAGCAACAATATGCCTGATTGGCGGGCGGGTTCTAACCCCGCCCTACGGCACGCGCAATAGTTCGGCCTCGTTATGATGCTGGTAAATCCTCGACATACCTGCAGATTAATCGAAGTGAAACCGGGAGAGGTAGCTCGCCAGCGCCTCCCTTTTCTCTCCCTGCAGAGACAGGCAGTTGGTGTGGTCTTTGGCCCCTTCGATAACCCTGACGGCAAAGACCATACATGTAGGTTCACCGCACTCTTTACAATTAGTTTTCGGCAGCAGCTTCAGTACATCCAGCAAGGCCGGTTGCTTCTGCCCTTCCTCACTTGGTTCGATGTCTGCCCGGTTTTCCCAGGCGCTGTTGATCTCCCGCTGCAGCCAGTTGACGATTTTTTCCGCCTGTTCCTCATCCTGCAGGGCATTGACGGCAATTTTTCGTGGGTGAATGGTGATCAGTTTACCGGAATTCTTCAAAGTCAGAGACGGTGGCTGTGGTAAATAGCTGAAACCGCCAAGCACGGTGTTCAGATACGGCAGAACCGCTCCGACATCATCGTGCAGATGGGCGAAACAGTGCAGAGTAAGGGCTCCGGCATTGCATTTCGACCGAAAAATTTCCATGGTATATCCGCTGAGTAACATCCCTGTCTCCTTTGGCTTGTGGCTGTTTAAATTTGTTTTCCTTTTTAAAATCAGCTCGCAGACTTCATAAACAACGGATGCCGCCAAGATTCCACTGACAGTGTCCGCAAGGTACCTGGCTGCCCTAACAGTCATTGGCGGTGAGAAGGTTGTCGTTAACCAAAGTGGCACAGGGTCCTTGCGCACACCTAATAGTCCTAGTGTCACAATCATTTCCCTATTCCGCCGATGACACTTCACGACCAGCGATAGTTCGGATAGCCTGATAGATTTCCTGGGGCGTTTTTCCTTCACCTGCCGCAATTTCCTTGATAACCATGTCCGGTTCAGCCGTAATGCCCATTTCTTTCATGCCGGCAATAATGACTAACGGTTCCAGGCCAAGTTCCGCACATACATGCTCCAGAGTCTTTCTGCCGAAACCGGACTTTGGTTCTCCTCCCGAAGCGGTTGCCGTGACACCCCCAGGACTGTCACCTTCTTTAATTTTTGCAGCTTTGACAATTTCATAAACCTGCTGCGGGCTCAGCTTATTCTTTGAGGCGATTGTCTTGAGACTTTCATCGGCGGGATGTTGAAAAAGGTGCCGACGACGACAAGGGTAATCAGCACGCCGATTAATAACGAAGGGGACAAAATCTTCAGTTCCTTCGTCTTATTTTTCATATAGGCAGTGATCGCCGACCAATTATAGTATATATGCAGAAGCCCGGCGATAAGAAAGAGTAGCCGACGGTAAGATGCTGGCCCCCCACTCCTCTTTGGTTAACCCGAGGAAAATCCAGTTTGCCCAATGGGCAACCCTGCCTTCGGGTACAATATAAAGAACAACAGAGTTAACCACCTGGACAACGAGCGAAACCAGCAAGGTCATTGAAACAATCTTCCGCATATTCATGTTAATTCTCCATTTAGAACAACCTACGCGGCATATGTATATTATCTCAGTCCCAAAAAATTATGGAAGGGCTGGCAGGGCAGACATCAAATCGGTAAATTCCCAAAGTGGATGCATAATGATACCGATAAAGCCACCCCTCAGTGATTACTGGTATCAACAGAGAAACAAACAGAATTTGATGTATATGGGGGGTGAGTCAGTTGGCGGGGGATGAAGTAAGTGGGTGCGTGCCGTCCGTCGCTGTTCCGCCGGGGTGGAAATTATCCCAAACTTGGTGAAAAAGATATTTGCCGCAAAGAGATGACTGCTCTTGCTATCGTGCATTTCAGTCAATTTCTGCGTCAATAGGGCACGGCTCTGTCCGGGAATACAGGGCCGTAGTTTGCAAGACGCTTTCTTAACATGGCCAACCCGATTATTGATACTCTTTTTCCCTTTGCAGAAGGAAGGTGGCTTCAGGTAAGAGAGGGCGGCGCAGGCATGGGAAGGGCTCAGGTCGAGGGTCAAGGTTGCCCCTAGGGCAATCCTTACCATATCCCACCTATATTATTTCCGTAGCTTGCAGTCATCGCTTTTCAGTTGGTGTTGTATTCGTTCCGCGACGTTACCGAAACTCAAAAAAGCAGATTGCCATATTGCTGTTTTTTATGCAATCGCTTATGCGAAAACCCCAGCCTCCTGGTCCTTCCTTATCTGATTCTAATAGAAATATCAAAGCATAACACCCCTATAAAAACACAAAACCCTCCAAAGGATATCATGTCCCCTGAAAGGTTTTATGCAGATACGTATATGAACACGAAAACAGTACTTCTTCAGCTTTTTAAAAAAATCAGCCGCAGTTGTTTGCGGGAAAATGATTTATAAACTTATTTGGGATCAATAAATAATCCGATACCGTTATCAAATACAGAAGTCATCCCTGTAATGATCTTGATCCTGGGTCTGATCACCGGAACCCTTGCCATTGCCGACCAGAAGAATGCCTGTAACGTTAGTAGTTTCTGTTATACTATCTAAACAGGAACCATCCCTGTCGCGATCACCGGAACCACTGCCGTCACGGTCTCCACTTCCACTACCGGAACCTTGGCCCCCTCCTCCGTTGCCATTGGCACCACGAGCCAGCAGCAATATGTCACCGGTGCCATTTCCGGGACCGTTGCCAGCCAGAAAAGACGCGTGTGTTGTGGTATTGGCCATTGCTGGTACTACAAGCATGGCAAAGATTGCTGCTGCCCCGATAGTCGTGGTAATTTTTGTTGAAATTTTCAATTTGGTAACCTCCTGATAATTGTTTGTTCCCATAGCGAGAATATATTTGAGCAACAGAAGCCGCTCCCTTTATTGTCTCAACAACATGTTTGAGATGCATTAACAATGAGTGGTTGCTCTTATACATAGAACAATCCAGCGAAGGAAAGGTTACAGGTTATTTTTAAAACGGCTCTTCTTATCAGAAAAGGTTGTCGGACGATTAGACATATATCCGAAATATTAGTTTATATTTCAAAATCTTGTTTTTATCCCCATCAATGAGGGACAGAACTGACTGGCAGATTTTCAGGATTAAAGCACCTAAATTGATTTTTAAAAAATATTCTGTAACCCTGCCCCGAGATTTCCGTTAATGAAATAGAATGAATAAAATTCGACTATTCTATACAGAGTACAAAGATAAACTCTTTGGGTACCTTCTTCGCAAGACAGGCAACCCTGCTCTAGCCGCCGATCTTGTCCAGGAAAGTTTTACCCGCTATATAGAGAAATATCGGGAACATGAACAAAGCCCCGCTCTGCTTTTCACAATTAGCCGCAATCTTTTTTATGACGAGATTCGACACAACCGATTAATTGACAGTGAGGATATCGTTCAGGGAACGGTCGCGGATCAAGAAGAAACATACATTGCCAAAGAGCAAGCCAATAAAATTTTGGCAGCAATGGCGAAGCTAGGAGATGACGAGCGGGACGTCCTTGCCCTGGTCGTCAGCAGTGTTCTCAGCTACCAGGAAATCGCAGGTATCAGGAAATGTAGTGTTGCCAATATCAAGGTAAAAGTACACCGAGCACGACAGAAACTGAAAAAGTTACTGCAGGAGAAACAATCATGAATGACTATCTGATTTCTCAGTTTATCGATAATGAAATGGATCTTGATGAAAAAATCACCTTCGTTGAAACAGTTCATGCAAGTCAACAGTTTTCAACAGAGACCATCGCCCTGCTGGAACAGGAAAAATTACTGAGAGAGATTCCCTTCCCGGCCCTTGATAAGGCAAGTCTGGCTATAGCTACGAAGCCCGCCTTTTCATGGTTCGACCTCTTCAGAACATGGTTGCGGCCTTTATCCGGGTTCGCCGCTGTCATGTTCATTCTTGCCACAGGTTGGTTGTTGACTCACCAACAGCTCCCCGCGGGTGCTCCACAGGGGGAATACCGTTTTGTCCTCTATCAGCCGCAGGTTGAACAAGCAGAGATTATAGGTACTTTTACCGATTGGAGTCCGGTACCGATGCAGAAGATCGGCCAAAGCGGCTATTGGACCTTGACCCTTCAGGTTCCACAAGGCGAACATCGCTACAGCTATCTTATTGAAAATGATGGAAGAATTGCCGATCCCAGTGTAGCCGCCCGGGAACATGACGATTTTGGCGGAGAAAATTCAGTGATAATCATTGGGGGCCACAATGATCCGGTTTCTTAGTGGCATTTTGCTCATCCTTGTTTCAGGTTGTGCACCGCATCATTTTATTACCAGGGAGTCGGATGCCGTAACAGTGTACCTTGATGCCCCGAAAGCTTCCAAAGTGATATTTTTCTCGTCTGCCGATAATTTCCGGGAACATAATACGCAAAAGAATGCTAACGGCTTATGGGCAATTGAAAACCCAGCCGACAGAGAATTTCAATACTTTTATATTGTTGATGGAAGATTATATGTCCCGGAGTGCCGGTATAGGGAGAAGGATGATTTCGGTGCCGCAAATTGTATTTATCAGCCTTGATTGACAGTTTGAGTTTGGCCTTGCACTATTGCGTTACTAGAGGAAGGAGATGTTGTAATGGGAAAAATTGTATTATTGATTGTTGTGCTGCTGACGGTAAAGGTTCATGCCGGGGAACCACCTGACAATATATATTCACCGGATGAAAATATTAGTGCCGTTGAGCGCAAGCTTGTCGAGAGTGGCTTGCGGCAGGAGGATGCCCAGGCGACGGTTCGAGCTATGGTTGAAGCACGTTTTACCGAGGAGCAGATGGTTCGTGCCGGCAAGCAAATAACTTCCGACGACTCTCAAGATCTTTCCGCTAGAGCAGTTCGGGCTAAGATTCTTGAAGGCATCGCAAAGGGTGTTAACCCTGAAACCATCCTGCTGGCCACCACAAAAGTAAGAAATCGCTATGAAATTGCAGAAAAATTTGCTTTGAAGTTGAAACGGGCCGAACTAACCGGGATCTATGTCGATTGCCTTGCCGCAGGGCTTTCTGAAAAAGATGCTCAGAGACTAACAGCAGCATTGCAAGCAAGAAGAAACACTCCGGGTAAGAACGAAAGCCGTGACCTAGCCGTGGAAACCTTGGTCACCGCCAGGGATATGGTACGCCAGGGAGTCTCATCGAAAACAACCAGCGAAATGTTGGAGACTGCCCTCACACGCGATTATAGCGAGAAGAACATGCGAACCCTCCGGCACACTCTCAGTGACCGTTCCCGCAACAACCTGGAAGAAACTGCCCGGCATATTGGTTCAGCCATAAACCGGGGCATCCAGGCGGAAAATCTGAGTGACCATGGCTTCAATGATGGAGAGAACGCTGGTATGCATGAAGGACAGGGTGCTGCCGGAAACAATGGTGACAGTGGAAGCGATGGTGGTAGTGGCGGCAGCGGCGGTTCCGGTGGTGGCGGTGGCGGTTCAGGCGGTGGCGGAGGTCACAACTGAAGCGTTCACCCCGATTATCGGAATTTGGAAAATTTTATGGGAACTCCTGCGGACGGGCACAGAGATCCGCCCCTGGATAATTCCACCATCATTAATTCACCGTAGGGGAGCCTCCCCGTGTGCTCCCGTTAGTACTGCACGTACGTTTAATCCGTGAAGAACAGCGTATCGTTTAGGAAATTGGTCATTTTTTTTGCTGAGAGGTGCTATCTCTACGTAATCGGCAATGATGAGTGGTTCCTTTGACAGTTGTTAAAATTTTGCATAAAAGGAGAAACACAATGATTAAAAAGGTAATAATCGGTGGAACAATTCTTTTGTTTGCAGGAACTGTCGGCATGGTTTCCGCAGCTGGGCTAACAAAAATTGAGCAACTTGGCAAAATCATGTACCAGGATAAAAATTTTTCTTTAAATAAAACTCAATCCTGCCAAACTTGTCACCATCATATCACCGGTTTTGCAGACCCTACCAACAGTAGAGATCCTTATTATACTGTGGTCTCTTTGGGTGATGACGGAGTCAGCCTAGGGGGGCGAAACGCACCGACCTCAGCTTACGCAGGCTACAGCCCTGTCTTGCAGCAGGTTTCCGGTGAGTACTTTGGCGGTATGTTCTGGGATGGCCGGGCGACCGGCTTAGCCTTGGATAACGACCCTCTGGCAGAGCAGGCCCAGGGGCCGCCATTAAACCCGGTTGAGATGAACATGTCCAAAGATGCAGTTGTTCAGGCTGTTCGGGATTCAAATTACACCCATCTGTTTTTTCTGGTCTTTGGTGTAGGCTCACTGGATGATGTGGATTTAGCCTACGACAATATCGCCCGGGCAATTGCGGCCTACGAGCGATCCAATGAAGTACAGCTATTCAGTTCCCGTTTTGATCAAGGGCAACTCAATGAACAGGAGCAGAACGGCATGGCTCTTTTTGAAAACAACTGTTCGAAATGTCACTCCATGACGGATGAAACCGGAAAAGGGCCACTTTTCACTCAGTACGGTTATGCTAATATAGGTATTCCTGTCAATCCACTCCTTGTTGACAATGCTGTTGATCTGGGCCTGGGCGGTTTTCTGAATGAACCGGCACAGGACGGCAAATTCAAGGTTCCAACGTTAAGAAATATCGCTCTAACCGCTCCCTATGGTCATAACGGTTATTTTCCGACTCTAAAAGACATAGTGAGCTTCAAAAACACCCGAGATGTGTATGAGGATGACTGGGCTGCGCCTGAGGTCCCATATAATTTAAATATGGATGTGGGCAACCTCGGTTTGACTGATCCTGAAGTCAACGACATTATTGCATTTTTGATGGCACTGACTGATTTGTAAGGTTAAACGGCCGGATAATGCCGTAAAATTGACGGTTATTACTGGCCAGGATTTTTTGTGTTAAAATTAACTCTTAGGCTCGGCACTTCATGTGTGCCGGGCCTTCTTTCATATTAGGAGCATGGTGCCTTTGGACGAGCTCCGCAACCTCGTAATGGTTTATGCCCGCCGGTATCTCCTTAAGTACTAATGGGAGCCCACAGGGAGTGCTCCCCTACGGCGAATTGGTAATGATTGAATTGTTGTATCAACGACACAGGTGAAGAGTTTATACGACCCCGTCAAATTTTTGTTGCCGATATACCCTACATGATTTACTTATTTTATAACCACAATGTGGCTGTTAATATTAACAATGGGCATAAATTAACAATAAGCTCAACATGTTGTGCCACATACCATGACATAGTGACATGTCTTAAAAGTCACTTAATATCTACCATGCAGGTCATTGACTTTATTGTCAATTGCACGATTCCTTTACTGGAAGTAATTCATAGTAAAGTGAATACCAAATATTAAGATTGAAAGGGTGGTCTCTATGGCAACAGCTTCTCTCATATCTGAAAATATTATCAAGCCGCATGTGTCAGTAAAAAAGGTTACTACAAATATTACCGGACTCGATGAAATTCTAAACGGCGGGATTCCGGCGGGTGCAATGACTTTAGTCGTAGGTGGGCCGGGTTCGGGTAAGACAATGCTGGGGTTGGAGTTTTTGGTTCGCGGCGCACAATCAGGGCGACCGGGAGTAATGCTGACCTTCGAGGAAAAAGAAATAGCTTTGCGGCGTTATGCGCTGGGTTTTGGCTGGGATCTTTCAACTCTCGAATCACAAAATCAATTGGCTATCATATCCGCTCGAATCCATCCGGAGGTAGTTCTCTCCGGGGATTTCGATCTGATCGGCATTCTCGGCCTTCTAACCCAGAAAGCAGAGAGCATGAATGCGACGAGTATATTTATCGATGCACCAGATGTTTTCCTTCGGCTGCTTGGCGATATCTCTAAAGAGCGTGCACAGTTACACGCCATGAACGAATGGTTTCAGGAAAAAGGCATGACAATCCTCTTAACCATGAAAGGTGAATCTCATTCGACCACACCGTCCTATTACGAATTTCTGGAATATATGGCGGATTGCGTGATTTATCTTGACCAACGTGTTTACAACCAGGTCACAACCCGCCGCCTGCGTGTTGTTAAATTTCGCGGTTCGTCTTTCAGTCGCAACGAATATCCCTTCAGCATAACCGAAAATGGTGTATGGATAATCCCGGTTACACGGGCTAATCTCCGTCACCAGGCATTGGGCAAAGATTTAACAACTGGAGTGAGCGGACTTGACGAAATCCTGGGTGGAGGTTTTCGTCGTAACTCATGCACATTGCTCAGCGGCAGTTCGGGTACCGGCAAGACGACCTTTGCATGTTCATTTGTTGCATCGGCCATAGCACAGGGCGAGAAAGTTTTTTACCTCGACTTTGAAGAGTCATGGGATGCTTTAGTTTCCTGCATGACAAGCCCTGGTATTGACCTGAATGCCGCACACGATTCGGGGCTGTTGCGTTTCGTCTCGGCAATGCCGGAATCGCAAGGTATTGAAGAACACTTGATCTCTGCCTTTCGAGAGATCGAACAATTTCAACCAAAACACCTCGTACTTGACGCCATATCCGCCTGCCGTCGAATGGGTTCCAGTCATGCTGCCTTCGATTATCTGCTGCGTCTTATTGACCATTGCAAACAACGGGGAATTACAGCTCTGCTGACCAACCTGAGCGGGGCTTCCGATCCCAGGAATGAAATCACCGGCATTGATCTGTCATCTGTTATCGACACGGTGATTATCCTGCGTAATGCCGAATATGAGGGTCAATTCGTGCGGGAATTGGCCATTCTTAAATCACGAGGACGTGCTCATTCCAGCCGGGTACATACATTTCGGATTACCGGCCATGGTATTGTCATCGAAGACAAGGAGGTTCCCAATGGTTGTTGAAACATGTGTTCCCGATGGCAACCAGATCATTCTGAGGTTGTTCATCGCTGGTGAAGCGCCTAATTCCCGCATAGCAAGAGAAAATTTGCGACGTTTATGCGAACGAACTGCAGGCAGTCAATTTCAAGTTGAAATTATTAATGTGCTCGAAGATCCTCAAATAATGCTCGACCTCGGCATCTATCTCACACCTGCTCTCCAGGTTATAGCTCCTGAACCCGGTGGCTTGGTCTACGGCAATCTGAGCGATGAAGAGGCTCTTCGAAGCTTATTGTTTCAAAATTACTACAATGAATGATCAATCTGTCTCCTATGAAGAGCTTAAGCGCAGACTCGCGAGTGCCGAAGGGGCGCTTAAAGCCCTGCGCGGGGGCCAAGTCGACACGATTTCCGGTGAACATGGCACTCTGGTTGTGCGTCTTGCCGAAGCTGAGGCCCGTGCTGACCACATCAAACAAGTGCTGCAAACAATCCGAGGCGTCAACCGGCTCATAATATCAGAAGACGATCCGATAAGACTGATTGAACGTGCCTGCACCAGTCTGACAATGACGACGGGATATTTCAATGCATGGATTGTTTTGTTCACAGACGGGACTAAGAATCCGGCAGCTGTAGCCACATCAGGATTGAACTCCAATGGCCTGGATAAACAGCTTCGGATAGGAATCTACACTGACTGCATGTATAGAACACTTGATCAGGATGAAATTATAGTTGTGGAGGATCCAACAACAGAGTGTAAAAGTTGTTCCTTATCAAATGATTATTGTGGATGCTCCAGATTAAGCCGTCGTCTGCATTACGGAGGAAAAAACTACGGCATTTTATCTGTGTCTGTTCCTTCCACCTTCGCACACGATCAGGAAGAGCAAGTCCTTTTTGAAGAAGTGGCCGGCAATCTTGCCTTTGCTCTTCGCAAAATCGAAGCTGCCAAAGAATTGCGTGACAACCAGATAGACCTGAAACGGGCACAATTATTGGCACAAATCGGTTCCTGGCGTATTGATTTAAAAACCCGCAGATTTTTGGCGTCGGAGGAAGCGCAAAATATATTTGGTCTAGGAAAAACAGAATTGACCGTTGAAGCCGTTCAAAAAATCGCTTTACCGCAGTACAGAGAAAAATTGGATTCTCGATTAAATAACCTGATTAAAGATGGTACGCCTCACGATATCGAATTCCAGATACGACGCCCTTCGGACAACAGCATACATCACATTCATTCAGTTGCCGAGTATGATGCCGAACGTGACATTGTGATTGGAACCATCCAGGATATAACCGAGCGAAAAAATATTGAAGAAGGCATTCGGGCACGTGAGCGATATTTACATACAATCCTTCAGACAACGATGGATGGTTTCTGGATAATTGATGTACAAGGTGTTCTTATCGAATGCAACCAGTCATACTGCGCCATGTCTGGATATTCTCGAAACGAACTGCTCGGAAAATATATAGAAGATCTTGATGCCAGGGATGATTCCACTCAAGTTACCGCACGGATGCGCCTAATAATTGAGAATGGCTTCGAGCTGTTCGAAACGACACATCGTCGCAAGGATGGCAGTATCTGGCCAGTCGAGGTTTCAGCTACCTGGCTTAACGAGGATGGTGGACGATTCATCTGCTTTTGTCGAGACCTTAGCGAGCGCAAGAAGGCCGAAGCAATCTTAAAAGAAAGTGAATCTCGATACTTAACGTTGTTTAACAATATAAACCATGGAATTGCAATATACCGGCCTGCCGACGACGGCAAAGACTTCATTTTCGTCAACATGAATGAAGCTGGAAGGAGAATAAGCCGCCTTGAGAAAAAGGAGGTAAACGGGAAACGATTAATGGACTTGTTTCCCAATATAAAAGCTTCGGGATTTCTCAGTGCCTTGCAACAGGTACATGAGAGTGGAATTGCCTTCAATGTGCCTGACTTTTATTATCAAGATGATGTCCGACAAGGTTGGCGTAAAAATTTTGTCTATAAACTGCCATCGAATGAATTAGTCTCGATTTTTGAAGATATTACTGCTGAGAGGCTGGCCGAGGCAGAAAAAGTCAAATTGCAAGAGAAAATAGTACAGTCGCAAAAAATGGATTCGATTGGCCGTTTAGCCGGTGGTGTAGCACATGACTTCAACAACATGCTCGGAGTCATTCTCGGTTATTCAGAAATGGGCATGGAACAAGTCGAGAAAGATCATCCGATTATCTTTACGCTCCTTGAAATTCGAAAAGCTGCAAAACGTTCGGCGGACCTGACAAAACAATTATTAGCTTTTGCCCGAAAACAAACAGCAACTCCTAAAGTTCTTGATCTCAACACGACAATCGAGAGCATGCTGGTCATGCTGCGCCGTCTTATAGGTGAAAACATTGATCTCTTTTGGCTGCCGGGCAAAGAACTCAGTTTAATAAAAATTGATCCTTCTCAAATCGATCAGATCCTGGCAAACCTCTGTGTCAATTCCCGGGACTCTATTCACGATACAGGCAAGATAACCATCGAGACGGCCAATGTCGTTGTCGATGAAATCTTTTGTGCCGGGCTTACCGATCTTGCTCCCGGAAAATATGTGCAGCTTGCTCTTAGCGATAATGGTTCAGGCATGGAACCCGAAATTCTTTCCCACCTTTTCGAACCGTTCTTCACTACTAAAGCTATCAATGAAGGCACAGGCTTGGGTTTAGCTATGATCTACGGGATTGTCAAACAGAACTATGGAGCTATCAGTGTTTATAGTGAGCCGGGATTGGGAACAACTTTCAAGATATATCTCCCTTCCTATGAACCCAAGGTTGATCAGACACAGGAGATGGATGACAAAATTGCTGTTAAAACAGGACATGAAACTATCCTCCTGGTGGAAGACGAACCAATGATATTGGAAATGACAACGGTGATGCTCCAAAGCCTTGGATATACTATTCTACCTGCAGCCACGCCAGGCCTAGCTCTTCGTCTAGCTAGCGAGCATGTCGGTGAAATCCAGATGATACTGACGGATGTTATCATGCCGGAGATGAATGGCATCGATCTGGCCGGAAAATTATCGTCATTATACCCCGACATCAAGTTACTTTTTATGTCCGGCTATACTGCGAATGTGATTGCTCCTCATGGTGTTCTCGAAGAAGGCATGAACTTCATCCACAAGCCTTTCTCGAAAAAGGAACTTTCTGCTAAAATTAGGAACGTATTTGATCAGGATTTAAATAGCTTCTGAGATTTATATTTGAGATTTTTATTTGCGATTTTCATCTTCTCGGGCAAGATCAATGGGATAATCAGATCGGGAAAAACCAGCCTGTACCTCTTTGAACTATCTAACTCTCATTTATTAGTATAAAATCCAGGAATGATACATTGCTCTACAATTAAAAATCTCATTAAGGCACAGAAATGGATAGCTACTTCGCTCCTCCCGATAGACTGACAGAAAAAGAACTGGCCACGGAAATTGAAATTGTAAACAAGAACGCCATAGTTTCGGGATTGCTCTTTTCAATTGGTGGTCTTTTGGCAGTTTTGGACGAGCATCGGCAGATTTTAGCTCTTAATGATTCATTCCTGCACATGCTCGGCATTGATGATCCGCAAGAAGCTTTGGGTTTACGATTAGGTGAGACATTGCAATGCATACATGCCTACGACAAACCAGCCGGATGCGGTACAACAAAATTTTGTTCAACCTGTGGTGCTGCCATAGCGACAGTTGCCTGCCTGGAACAAGGTCAGCCCGTTGAAAAAATCTGTGCCCTGGCAGCCGAACGAGGAAATATAGTAAAAGATGTAGTCCTTGTTGTTAAGTCTTACCCAGTAAAAATTGACAACAAAAAATTTGTTATATTGTTTCTTCAAGATATTACCTTACATGAGCAACGGGCAGCGCTGGAACGAACATTTTTCCACGACGTCAACAACTTACTCACTATGCTGGTCGGTACAAGTGAACTTCTTGTCCAAAAAGATCCCTCTGATCTTGCCAATAATCTCTACAAGGCATCTTTGCGTCTTCACAAGGAAATTGCTATTCAGCGATGTTTGTCACAAAGAGATGATGTCAATTATCAGCCCATGATCCATGAGATCACGACGGTGCAGATTCTTTCGGATATTCAATCTTTTTTCGCTAATCACCCTATTGCTGCTCAAAAAACCATCGAAGTTGAAAATAAGATCCCTGAAATTTCGATTAAAATAGATATCTCTTTATTGTCTCGAATTCTCATCAATATGGTTTTAAATGCATTAGAAGCCACAGAAGAAAATGGCGTCGTTAAGATTTGGATTGAGGACAAGACTGATCTATTGTCTTTTTGCGTATGGAATTCAATGGCTATTCCCCAAGAAACCGCTATTAGAATTTTTCAGCGTAATTTCAGTACAAAGGGCCAGGCTGGAAGAGGCATCGGTACCTTCTCCATGAAATTATTTGGAGAGAATATCCTCGGTGGACAGATGAATTTTACTACATCCAGGGAAAAAGGAACAATTTTTAGATTTAGCTATCCTTATTAATGCTCTTCCCATAAACCTGTTTATCTGAAGATGCTTCTTATTTTAACCTTTCCTTTAGCTATTTCAGCTAAACTGACGCAAGAGATAAACAGTTAAAACTCCGCCGAACATTGTCAGCAAAAGGTTTTTTGTTTTGAAGTAAACAATCAGGCACATCCCTACTCCCACAAAACCCTGCCAACCGGCATTGGCGGCACTTGGAACCACCAGCGATATAAGGATGGTTCCAGGCAGGGCATCAAGAAAACAACGGAGCGGACCCGACTGTGGCAGGCGGTCTGCAAGCAACAGGCCCCCAAATCGAAAGATATACGTAATAGCCGCAGCCGCCAATATAGCCTGGAGTCCGTTTTCGAGAAAAAGATTGTTCAACCCGTTTCTGCCTTCTCAATCTTTTTATTTAGTCTGTAGTATTCGGCCCAGGCCGCAACCATTGCGCCTCCAATACCACCAATTACAATATACCATTTGCCGGGTAAGAACCTTTCGCAGATAAGAGCCAGGGCAATAGCAACTCCCCATGGGACCATATCACCCTTTCCTCTCCATAAACTTAAAGTCACAGCTGCAAATACCGCAGTGAAGGCAAAATCAAGTGCATACTTCTCGGGTTGACTGATAAAGCTACCGAGCAAATTCCCTCCCAAAGTGCCGGAAGACCATGCACATAGCAGTAACAATCCTCCACCG
>JBARUR010000220.1:0-12811 GCA_049645845.1 Desulforhopalus sp.
AGGATGATAAAGGCATTACTTAAAGTGCGTCCCCGCATGAAGGCTAATGGAGCAATCTCAATGATGTCCTGTTCAAGAAAATCGATTGCTTTGTCAGGACCAAGCAGGTCGTTCAGCGCATCATGCAGAGGTCTCAGGTAGGGATTCACTTTTTGCGCCAGATCGCCCGGTAGAAAACCGAGTTTTTCGCCTGCTTCTACGGCGGGCCGAGCTAATATAATAGAGCGAACCTGTCCGCTGGTAAGGGCTGAAACCGCCATCGCGACGGCAAGGTATGTTTTACCTGTTCCAGCAGGCCCAATTCCAAAAACAATATCATTGCTGCGGATTGCGTCTATATAGATTTTCTGGTTCTTGGTTTTGGGAGAAACCACCCTGTTTTGAGTGGTCACATAAACCTTATCGAGAAAAATACGGTCAAGTCTGGCTTTGGGGTTCGATTCGAGAACCCTGAGTCCAAAGGCAAAATCCGAACTGTAAACCGGATAACCTTTGCCGATGAGTTCGTAGAGCTGATTCAGTAATTCAGTTATCACCTCTACATCATGTGCTAACCCGCTAATTCGAAGGGATGTGCCTCTGGCACTGATTTTAACACCTGTACTTTTTTCGAGAGCCTGTAGATTCTTATTAAGATCTCCATAAAGTGCACATGCATTATTGTTGTCGGAAAAAGTAATTTCCTGATGGGTGAGATTGTCATTCATATTGTTACTTCTTTTCACCAAGCTTCTGGAGTTCATCATTTATTATCGCCTGAAAACCTTCCGGACTTCGCTCTTTCAGGAGGCGACCGTTAATAAAAACTGTTGGTGTCCCGTTCACTCCGGCTTTTTCGGCCGCCATTAAATCTTTATTAATTTGGGCCTGGATTTTTGGCGAGGCCATATCCTGCTGAAATTTTTGGATATCCAAATTAAGGTCCCGGGCGATTTTAAGGAAAGTCTCTTTGCCTAAAGAGTTCTGTGCCGAAAAAAGACGATCATGGAATTCCCAGAATTTGCCCTGTTCCTGAGCTGCAAGTGCTGCTCTGGCACTGGGCTGGGCCATTTTATGAAAATTAAGCGGCATATTTTTAAAAACCAGTTTTACGGTTTGGGAGTTTCTTTCAAGTACCTGATCGAGAAGCGGAACGATCTTGCTGCAATAGGGGCATTCAAAATCGGTAAAGAGAACCATGGTCACCGGTGCATCGTCAGGTCCTTTCACGGGTGAACCGGTAGTGTCGATCTCGGCGACAAATGATACTCCGACAGCGCTGAAGGTTTGCGTTTTATTATTTATCAGGTAGAGCATTTCTCCCTGGGGAGCGATATCGATGGCGGAAACGCCGTCTTCGACAGGAATGGTACCAAGTAACTGGCCTTGATTGTTAAATACTTGCACCGAAGGCTTGTCACTGAGAATATAGACAAATTTTCCGTCAAGAGAGTGAACCATATCTAGAGTTTTCCCAGCCGTGGGCCAGTTTTGCTTTAGATTCCATTCAATTCGGTTATCCTGTCCAGAATCGGGAACAGCCTGAACATTACTGCTGACAGCAACAGCAAGTGAAAGCAAACAACCTGCAATTATTTTGGGGTGTTTCATTGAGAAGCCTCGTAAGTATTAAAAATTTTGGGGAACGCTGGTTTCACGATGGACAGGTAAAAAATCTTCGAAAGCAAGCCCATCAACTTCAACATATCATCTTTGCTTTTTTGTAACAAATAGCAGTGCATACATATCCAGGAACATAGCCATTCTTAGACTTTTAAGCAAGACGATCAAGAAAACAGATGGCTCAACCAAGGTTTTTACGCAAAAAGTGCGGTAAAGATAAAAAAAACTGGCAACGATACGTGCAAGATGGTATTTATAGCAACTTTTTTTTGTTCTACTCCGGTAAATGGAAAATAATCCGGTGCAAGTGTCTTGACAGTTTAACCAAGTTAGTAATGTTAAAAGATATTCCCGGTTTTCTTTTTTATTGCAGAATATCTGGAGTAAGGCACTATATTAAGAACAATATCAAGTACAGCCTTGACTGCAAAGATTATGTGAATTATTAGTTATCGGTTTGATAAGTGTAATTTTCACTCAGGCTGCACACACAAAAGAACGGATGCGAGGGTGGCGGAACTGGTAGACGCACCAGACTTAGGATCTGGCGCCTTGCGGTGTGGGGGTTCGACTCCCCCCTCTCGCACCAATTCTTTTGTTCAGATGCTGTACACTTCACCTGCTGTAGAAATAATTCACTTAAACCTGGGATCGATAGTGGCAATATCGATATTCCCATAGCTGCCGGTCGGTGGCACTGTTAAGCGGGTGCCGCTGTTTGATGGGTAAATGGTGGATTCGGGTGTTTATGATAATTCCAAAAATGAAAGGATGGACTCGATGGATGTAAATGTTGAAGAGATCAATGCTCTCACAAGAAAAGTAACGGTCACACTGCCTGCAGAGAGCGTACAGCCTAAGCTGAATGAGGCATACGATAAGCTGAAGAAGGAAACCAAGATGAAGGGTTTTCGTCGTGGCAAGGTGCCTCGGTCCGTTATCATAAAATATTATAAGGCTCAGGTTGAAGCTGAAACAGGTGAAAAGCTGGTTCAGGACAATTATTTTACTGCAATCGAGAAGCAAGGGATTGACCCCATTGTTCATCCGGAAATCCAAGATGTAAAATACAACGAGGACGGATCGTTCACTTTTATAGCCGAAGTCGATGTACGACCAACATTTGAACTGGCCCAATACAAAGGGTTGGAAGTAGAGAAAGAGGAAATCCTTGTGACTGATGAGGAAATCCAGCTAGAACTTGCCGAAATGCAGAAAAACATGGCTGTCCTTCGTCCGGTGACAGACCGACCGATCCAGAAGGGAGATGTGGTCATTGTCGATTTCCAGGGATACCATGAAGACGCTCCTATGCCTCAGGTTAAAAACGAGAACTACTCTGTCGACGTAGGTTCCGGAAACATGGGTGCGGAGTTCGAAGAAAAATTGGTCGGAATGAACAGGGAAGAGGAAGGCACTCAAATAGTTGATTTTCCCGAATCCCATCCAAATCCCATCATCAAGGGAAAAAAGGTCGAATTTCGCATCACCATTAAAGAGATAAAGGAAAGAGTTCTCGCTGAGCTTAACGACGAATTTGCTAAAGATGCCGGCGAGGAATTCAAAACACTCGATGATTTGAAAGCGTCAATCAAAGACCGCATCACCAAGCAGCGCGAAGAGAGTGCCGAAGGTGCCATTACCGATAAAATTATGCAGAAATTGCTTGATGCGCATGATTTTGAAGTTCCTAAACGACTGGTTGCTTTTGAAATTGAGCAGATGATTAAGCAAACCGAACAACAGTTTGAGCAGAGCGGCATGAGCCTTGAGGCAGCCGGACTCAGCAGGGAAAAACTGGCCGAACAAAATGCGGATATGGCTGGAAAACGTGTTCAAGGTGATTTTATCTTGAAGAAAATTGCCGAAGTTGAAGAGATTAGGGTCGAAGAAGAAGATATGGAAAGAGGCCTGAAACGAATTGGCGACATGTACAATATGTCGGTTGCCAAAGTGAAAGAATTCTTCAAAAATCGCGATGATCTTCTTCCTTTGATGAATGAATTGCTGAACGAAAAAATTCTTGCATTTCTCCGGGAGCACGCAGTATTTGTCGATGCCGTCAAACCTGCGGAAGGAAATGAAGAAAACACTGCTGCAACAAGCTGATTAGACGGTTGCTTACAGCAGGAAAGGAATTATAATGAGCATATTCGGTAGGGGGCCCTGCCGAATATGCTTTTGATAGCTTTCAAACAATAACGACTGCATAGGGCTCACGGCCTCTTGCAGTCGAACCGTTTTAAGGAGAGTAACACATGAATCTTGTGCCGATGGTAGTGGAGCAGAGTCCCCGGGGGGAACGAGCATACGACATATACTCGCGTTTGTTAAAAGAGCGAATTATTTTTCTCGGTTCCGGAGTCAACGATGATGTGGCAAATGTTATTGTTGCGCAATTACTCTTTCTTGAGGCGGAGGATCCTGAAAAAGACATTACCTTTTATATCAACTCTCCCGGTGGATCGGTTACTGCCGGTATGTCTATCTATGATACCATGCAGTATGTAAAGTGCGATATAGCCACCCTCTGTATGGGGCAGGCTGCTTCAATGGGGTCGTTCCTTTTGGCTGCAGGAACAGACGGTAAAAGATATTCCCTGCCGAACGCAAGGATTATGATACACCAGCCGATGGGCGGGTTCCAGGGTCAGGCAACGGATATTGGTATTCATGCAAAAGAAATTTTACGCATAAAGGATGATCTGAACCGGCTTCTGGCCCAACACACTAAACGTCCCATCGAAAAAATCGCTGCCGATACCGAACGTGATTATTTTATGAGTGCAAGTGAAGCCCAGGAATATGGTATCATCGACAAGGTACTTACTAATCGGGAAGAACTAGCTGAGGAATAAGAGATGGATGATGTAAACAACAAAGGACCTGAATGCACTTGTTCGTTTTGCGGCAAGGATCAGGAAGAAGTAGGAAAGCTTATTGCTGGACCGGATGTTTTCATCTGTGATGAGTGTATCGAACTCTGCAACGAGATCGTCCACGATAAAGATGATTCCGACTCAGCCGAAAAGGATGAGGTTAAGCCGGCCAGTCTCAAACCAAAAGAAATCAATGCTCATCTGGATCAATATGTTATTGGTCAGGATTATGCCAAAAAGGTTCTTTCTGTTGCCGTGCATAACCACTATAAACGCATTGATGCGCCGATAGAGGATGATTCTGTCGAATTGCAGAAATCCAACATCATACTGGTTGGCCCAACCGGCTCCGGTAAGACCCTGGTTGCCCAGACACTTGCCAGAATCCTGAATGTTCCTTTTTGTATGGCTGATGCCACAACGCTCACCGAGGCCGGTTATGTCGGCGAGGATGTTGAAAATATCCTGGTAAGTCTGCTTCAGGCCGCTGATTACGATGTGGAGAAGGCTCAACGAGGAATCATCTATATAGACGAGATTGATAAAATTGCCCGAAAATCTGACAGTCCCTCGTTGACAAGAGATGTCTCGGGTGAAGGAGTGCAGCAGGCTCTTCTGAAAATTATCGAAGGAACTCATGCTTCGATACCTCCCAAGGGCGGCAGGAAACATCCGCAGCAGGAACTGGTTCAGATAGATACCACTAATATTCTTTTTATCTGCGGAGGTGCCTTCGTCGGACTTGATTCTGTTGTCAGTCGCCGTCAGGGTGCTAAATCCATTGGCTTTGGCGCAAAGGTGACAGGGGATGAGAAAAAGAAGATTGGTGAATTGCTTAGAATGGTTCAACCGGAAGATCTCTTGAAATTTGGGCTTATTCCTGAAATGGTTGGCCGATTGCCGGTCATTGCCACCATGGAAGAACTGGTGGAGGAAGACCTCATCCGGATTTTGAAAGAGCCTAAAAACGCGCTGACCAAACAATATCAGAAATTATTTGATTTTGATGGTATCAATCTCAGTTTTACTGAAGGTGCGCTAAAAGCCATTGCCGTTAAAGCCTTGAAGAGAAAATCAGGTGCACGGGGCCTTCGTTCGGTTATGGAAGAAGCGATGCTTGATGTTATGTATGATCTGCCCTCGAAAAAAGGAGTGCAGGAATGCGTGATCAGTGAGCAGGTAATAACTGAAGGAGAATATCCGGTTATTTTGTATAACACCGCAGATGAAAATCTGAAAACAGCTTGATATGAAGGTACTTAAGTCCCAAAGACGGGAATAGAAAACAATTTTCTCTCGTCTTCTACGCTATCGGGCTGGTACCGCAATAACTCCTGTTTGATGAATGATTTAATTTACTATACCCCCTCGGGTAAACGACAGACTCCGACGGGGTAGTAATAAGAATACTGACTAGCGCACATTCCAAAGGAGATTTTGTGACGAAACTTTACCCCTTGATGCCACTTCGAGATATTGTCATCTTCCCCCATATGGTTGCCCCCCTGGTTGTCGGCAGGAAGAAATCAATTCAGGCACTTGAAGATGCCATGGAGAAGAAGACGGATATTTTGCTGGTAACTCAACAAAAACCAACCGTCGACGATCCCGCCAGTGAAGACCTCTATACCTGCGGCACTCTTGCAGCAGTAATGCAATTACTCCGACTTCCCGACGGGACGATAAAAGCTCTGGTCGAGGGTAAAACCCGGGCTAAAATTATTTCCTATGTGCCAAACGATAAATTCCTTCAGGCGGAAGTTGAAGAACGCGTTGACGTTACTGACCCGACTGCCGAATTAACGGCTTTTGAAAGAGAGCTGAGGAAATTTTTTGAGCAATATGCGACAAGCAACAAAAAAATAGCCAAAGAAATTTTAACCTCTGTGCAGGTTATTGATAATCCGTTAAAACTTTTGAACGTTATCTGTGCTCATCTGCCGCTTAAAAGTGATGAAAAGCAGGCGATTCTGGAATTGGAGCCCCTTACCGCCAGAATGGGCAAGGTCCTCGAGATTCTGGATCGCGAAATAGAAATGGCGGAGCTTGAGAAAAAGATCAACGCCAAAGTGAAGATGCGTATGGGGAAAACCCAGCGCGACTATTATCTTGGTGAGAAAGTTCGGGAAATCCAGAATGAGATCGGCCAGAACGAAGACGGGCTCGACGAAATGGGAGAGCTCGAAGAGTCGATCAAAAATAAAAATATGCCCGCTTTGGCCAAAGATAAGGCCTTGAAAGAATTTAAAAAACTGCGAAGCATGCCCCCCATGTCGGCAGAAACGACAGTGGTTCGTAATTATATCGATTGTATTGTCAGCCTGCCGTGGGACAAGAAAGATAAATCAAAAATCGATATCAATAAGGCTGAAACTATTCTTGATGAAGATCATTACGGTCTTGCAAAGCCCAAAGAACGAATCCTCGAATATCTTGCTGTACAGTCACAGGTAAAGAAAATTAAGGGTCCCATCCTCTGTCTGGTTGGTCCTCCAGGTGTCGGAAAAACTTCTATCTGCAAATCCATCGCTCGTGCCATGGGCAGGAAATTTGCCAGGCTGTCTCTTGGAGGTGTTCGCGATGAGGCGGAGATCAGGGGGCACAGAAGAACATACATAGGTGCAATGCCCGGCAAGATCATTCAATCCATGCAAAAAGTCGCAGTTTCCAACCCGGTATTTTGTCTCGATGAAGTTGATAAAATGTCGATGGACTTTCGCGGTGATCCTTCTTCAGCTCTCCTTGAGGTGCTCGACCCTGAGCAGAATGTGGCTTTCAACGACCATTATTTAGATATTGATTATGATTTGTCGGAAGTATTTTTCATTACAACCGCCAACAATCTTCACGGTATTCCGGTTCCACTCCAGGACAGAATGGAGATTATTCAGATCAGCGGCTATACCGAAGAGGATAAACTGAAAATTGGTTTGGGGTATCTGATACCTAAACAACTTGAACAAAATGGATTTAATCCTAAAGATATCCATTTGACTGACGGTGCAATTCTCGAGATTATTCGTCGTTATACCAGGGAGGCCGGGGTAAGAAATCTTGAAAGAATTATTGCCTCTCTCTGTCGAAAAATTGCACGGGAACGCCTGAAGAAAAACAACAAACGCAAAAAATATCAGGTCAGTGTTCAGTCGGTATTGAAATATCTGGGAACTCCTAAATATCGTTACGGGCTTGCCGAAGAAAATGATGAGATTGGGTTGACGACCGGTCTAGCCTGGACTGAAGTCGGTGGCGAGCTCCTGCAGATAGAAGCAACTGTGATGCCCGGAGCGGGTAAATTGACCATTACCGGTAAACTTGGTGATGTGATGCAGGAATCAGCTCAAGCCGCTTTAAGCTACGTTCGATCCCGGGCAAAGGTACTTGAATTGGAAGAGGATTTTTACCAGAAACTCGACATTCATATCCATGTGCCCGAAGGCGCTATTCCGAAAGACGGTCCATCTGCGGGTATCACTATCGCTACAACCTTGGTTTCAGCGCTGATCAAGGTCCCTGTAAAGCATTATTTGGCTATGACAGGTGAGATTACCCTCAGAGGGCGAGTTCTGCCGATTGGCGGTTTGACCGAGAAACTGCTCGCCGCTAAACGGGGTAATATCACTCATGTATTGATCCCTAAAGCAAATGAACGTGATCTCAATGATGTTCCGTTAAAAATCAGGAAATCACTGACAATTGATGTTGTTGACCACATGGATGAAGTTCTTAGGCATGCACTAGTAACAAAAGAAGGGGAAGAACTTATTTGACGGCGGATCAGTCCTTTCTTCTGATTTAAGCCGGGATGAGTTGACTATCTTTTTGAAATAAAAGATAAAGCTATAAAACAATTGTTATTTGATTGTGCTGATGTTTTTTCTTGACGTAGTAGGGTGAAGTTGGTAAATAGTGCTTCACAATTGGTTGAGACGGGGGCGACTAGCTCAGCTGGGAGAGCATCGGCCTTACAAGCCGAGGGTCACAGGTTCAAGCCCTGTGTCGCCCACCACAGCCAAATGTCGGAAACATACCTAAGTCACTTTGATTAAGTTTACAGGTTTACAGGTTTGGAGCGGTAGTTCAGCTGGTTAGAATGCCGGCCTGTCACGCCGGAGGTCGCGGGTTCGAGTCCCGTCCGCTCCGCCAGACCATAGCAAAGGGAATCGGTTAAAAATCGGTTCCCTTTTCGTTTGAATAAAAATTGCTCTTGTTGTATCCGGGGGCGACTAGCTCAGCTGGGAGAGCATCGGCCTTACAAGCCGAGGGTCACAGGTTCAAGCCCTGTGTCGCCCACCAAGCAAGAAGCAGTAAAGAAAAAGTAAAATTTTGGAGCGGTAGTTCAGCTGGTTAGAATGCCGGCCTGTCACGCCGGAGGTCGCGGGTTCGAGTCCCGTCCGCTCCGCCATTACATAAAAAAAGGGTTACAGTGCTTTTGCGCTGTAACCCTTTTTTTATTCCAACCGCTGGTTGGTTTAGAACGCCCCTATACCTGAATCTGTCTTTTAAGGTGGAAGCTATAAATTGTGGAGAAACATGCTCCGGTATCGGTTAATCGTAATTGTGTAATTGTGTAATTGTGTAATTGTGTAATTGTGTAATTGCCTAGAATTTCGGAAATTTTAACTTGGTGATTCTGTCGAAGGCAACGTAGGGGCCGGTTCTAAACCTGCCCTTTTGCAATTCCGCTGTCCAAATAATTTTCACCCAACAGCCATATTGCAGGATTATTATCGATATATTCGCGGATGATAATTAAATCTTTAATATATTCGAAGGGAAGACGTTGTGCGGAGACGGGCGGGTTTAGAACCAGCCCCTACACCTGAATCTGTCTTTTGAGGTGGGAGCTATGAATTGTGGTGGAACAGTCTCTGGTATCGGTTAATCGTAATTGTGTAATAATTGGCTAGAATTTCGGAAATTTTAACTTGGTTATTCTGTCGAAGGCAACGTAGGGGCATGGTTCTAAACCTGCCCTTTTACAATTTCGCTGTCCAAATAATTTTCACCCAACAGCCATATTGCAGGATTATTATCGATATATTCGCGGATGATAATTAAATCTTTAATATATTCGAAGTGAAGACGTTGTGCGGAGACGGGCGCGTTTAGAACCCGCACCTTACGGTGCCTTCGATTGAATCATTAAATTACCGAAAAAATATCGGCCTGGTGCCCATGCGCCGCATGGGCACTAAACTAAGCTGCGCCGCAGCAAAACAGAGCATAATATCAGCTCATCTTCTGCTTAAACTTCTCATTCATCTGATAAACAAAAGCAAGCACTTCAGCAACGGTCTGATAAAGTTCAACGGGAATCTCGTCACCAATCGGAACCTTTGACAGGAGTTCGACCAGATTGGCATCTTCCTGAATATGGATTCCTGCCTCTCGGGCCGTCGTGATAATCTTTTCCGCGATGAGCCCTTTGCCGCTGGCAACCACTTTTGGTGCAGCCGATTCATTTTCATTATAGAGAATGGCAATAGCCTTATCTACACCTTTTCTTTCTGTCATACTATACCGTCGTGTCGAGAATCGAATTGCCTGCCGGAACAAGTTGGCGGACAAGATCATGAATCGGGTCCGGTGCATCTCCTGAAAAAGAAAGGTTAATCAGGGGAATATCGGTGATGGCTTTTTTCAGCTCAGAACTGAATGTCTCTAAAAAATCGGCTTTTTGCTGATCGCCTGCTCTAAATCTGATAAATAGCCCTTCCTGATTCTGCAAAAAATCAATTTGTAGATTACCAAGATCGGATACCGTCAGATGAAGAGAGAAGCGGTTGTCAGATTTGGCAGAGTCATTTTGCTCTGATGTCTGCTCATCTTTTTCAATAAGGAGATATCCCTGTTCGATAAATGGCAGAGGAAGAGGAAAGATAAGATGCGTAGTACTGCCTATCTGGATCTGGGCAAGTTGAAAAAGCTCAAGGGTAGCGAGAATCTTGTTGGTTGTATCTGCAATGCTGCTTGCGGTTGTGAAGCTGTGGGCGATATCAAGCAAAGCTGCTTTCAGGGTGTGAACCGCGCTATTCTTTTCGCCTCTTGCCAGCAACTGTTCAAGATTAAGGCCGAGATTATCAATCAGTTGTTTGAGAACGATACCTCCCTCTTTGCCTTCAATACCATTTTGCTGCAAAGAAAAAAAACTTTCCAGAACCGAACGACTTGTTGGAGAAACGGTTTCTAAAGGCGGCGGAATCTGCTGCTGAAAAGCCTGAAACAGGCTGGCAAGATCAATATTTTTGCTTAGAAGTGTCAGTGAGCGGCCCTGTAATTGGCCGAGAGGGGTGGAGACTATCTGGAGCTCAATCTGTGGTTCGGTTTTTATTACCTGTAATTTTAGCGTTTGTCCTGGAGAAAGCGTAGTCTCTGATCTAACCGGTTGCCTGGTGCCGCCTATATCAAGAACAAAGCGATTGTTGCCTTGGGCTTCCAGAACAAGGGCTTTTAAAAATTGCCCCTGCGAAGGCGTCTGCTGGTCCTGGCTGCGTCCTCTGCCCTGTGATGTTGAAGAGCTGACCGGCGATATAGAAGTAAGCGGGGTAATAGGGTCCATAGGTATATATCGGCCGGATCGGATAAAAAGTTAACCTGGACAAAGCGGTTAACCAGCAGTTTGAATGTTATCCCTTAGCTGCCGCCGCTGTTCAGCAAAGCAATTCTTGGTTATTATTTCTCTTGCATCAGAAGAAATGTTATCGAAATGAAAAGCGGTCAGCCAGTGATTTTTCCTGATTCTTTTGGATCGAATCACATGACCCGAACAGAAGATTGTCTCTGCTGGATTAGGCAGGCTGATTTCTATCATCACCGGCTTTTGAATTCTGCATTCACCGGAGAGAATTGTCAAAACTCCTGTTTGGGATATATCGACAGTCATACCATTAAGCTCCAGTGCCGTGTCAATATCATCACCCCTTTCCGGATTGTAGAAGACCTCGACCGATGCTTTGATATTCACCCGAAAATATTCGCGCAAATCCTCAGGTCTGATTGATTTATTAGCAATCAATTCAATGACCCTGCTACTTGGAATGTCGATGATTTTTGCTGCAAAGGTGACTGTCTCTCCATGCATATCCTGACTTACCACGGCGCATGGCCTTTCCATATCGATTTTTTGCGGGAGAGTCTCCGGCGGGAACAGCAGGAAGAAGGAGGGGGCGCTGGATTCTTTAAAGATACCGGAAACCTGTGTTCTTTTGCCGTTCGTATCAGTCAGGGTAACGTTTGTCGGTTGGCGTTCGGGGATGGCATTGACGAGCGAAATGATATCAGTGGACATAGTTCGTAAGTAATTAATAAAAATTATAACAAGTAATCGATCCCGGCGGCGTTTCAGGATCGGAATCAACTGTCGCTGACGTTTATTTTAAGACGCAGCATTTTTCGTTGAATCACCAGACAACAGCCGATAATTTTATCTCTATCTTCAATGGTTATATCATCAAAATGGTAGGCCACCTCATAGCGGCCATCATGCAACTGCTGTGCACGTACCTGATGGGCGAGCACCTTGATAGTATCTTCCTCAATAGATGGAATGGTAATTTCCAATCTTACCTGGTGCTCAGACTGTGGTTTTTCGTCAAATATTGCAAGAATACCGCTGCCGCTTATATCGACAGTCCGTCCTTCGATGGACCACGGTTGATTTGTATCAGTGAAGAGCTCGGTATGAAAAGATTTTGAGATAACATTCGTTACGGTATCAACCCGGAAAAATTCCCGCATCTGTTCGTGGCTGATGGATTTTCGCAAAACCATTTGTAAGGTCTGCCGGTTAGCGATCTTCACAATCATTGCCTCAAGAGATACGGTCGGTCCTCCCATGTCGATACTCAGGATGCACGGTTTAACTGTATCTATTTCATCAACAGGAAGAGCATCAGGTTTAAAAATAAGGGAGAATTTCGGCGGAGCAGTCTCCTGATAGAGCCCCTGAGCCCTGACGCTGTCCGGTCGGTTAAGAAGCGGAATGAAAATGCGTACAGGTTTGCCGTTTGGTATGTTCTTCAGGATGTCGGGTGTCATATCATCATCGTTGATATCAAATTCTTCTTTAAAAACAAGAAGACGATTATGGAAGGTGGTAGTAGGTGTGTAAAATTTTTGTCCTTTACTGTATCACCAAAACTGCTCCTAAGCAACTGTCACGCGATGATAAGAAAACATTTTACCTGAAGTAGTTGAAAATTATATCACGAGGGGGCGGGGCAGGTCAGAAAAACTGATGGATTTTGGCTCTGACAATTTGTATTTGAAGTAAAGTGTCGTAAAAAACGAAGGGTTAATTAAGGGCTAGTCTCTTCTTCGAGAGAGCA
>JBARUR010000221.1:0-6214 GCA_049645845.1 Desulforhopalus sp.
CCATTTAACTGAGTCAACAAAGAAGGACTGCCGGTTAACCCATTAGAATAATTGAGCTTCACAACTATTTCTGTTAGTATTTGTTTGCAGACAAAAAACAACAGGAGAATAATAACAACTTAGGGCCAGGTCTTGAAATATCACATTTACAAAAATGATATTTCAAGACCTGGCCCTAAGTTGTTGAGGTTAATAGAAGAATTACCGACCATACCATCAAGCTATTTGAAAAAGCTCGTTAATACCAACGAAATATGGGAGGTGAGAGTAGTAGTGGGAAACAACATATTTCGTCTATTCGGTTTTTTCGATGGCCCGAATCTCATAGTCCTTAATCACGCATTCCAAAAGAAAACCCAAAAAACTCCTGCCCAGGCCATTAAGATCGCGGAAGCCAGAAAGAAGGATTATTTCGAGAGGAGGAAATAAAATGAAAACTCTAAAATCCTATGTTGCCAAACGGAAATCCAGTGATCCAGCATTTGCCAAGAGCTACGAATCCGGTTATGAAGAATTTAAAATTGGTGTAATGCTTAAAGTTGCGAGAGAAGAAGCTGGTTTAACACAGGAGCAACTTGCCCAAAAACTCAATACAAAAAAAACAGCCATTTCACGTATTGAGAATCACGCAGAAGATATCAAGTTGTCAACATTGGAGAAATTTGCACAAGCTCTTGGCAAAAGCCTACGCATAGAAGTATCTTAACAGCTTGAAATAATATATCAAAAGCGAGCAAGGCGCTTAACCTGACCGCGAGAAAGACTGCGGAATAAGTTTTGTGGCGCGGCAGGTTAGCTTTGGCGTCAGGAAAAACCCACCAATAAATCATTCCCGCCAATGATTACAACTCAGCACCACCAGTGCGTGATAGTTGTATCCTGTGTTACTGTGTGTCGAATATCATTGGTCACCTCTGCTGCAAACCACCCTCATATCTCAAATTTCATAGATAAAGTAGCGGATAATAAATATTGTTGAAGGATTCATGAATGTCAGAATTCTGAGCCAATGCCGTTAAAATGACATAATCAAAAAAGGGACAATGACAAAAAGCTTTGACACACCATGGAAGCAACTTCCCAATTTGGATAAGGATTGTTTTGGTTGTGGGTTAGAAAACCATTTTGGTCTACAGATGACCTTCGAGACAAATGGTGAGCAAATTCGATCTAAAATTAATGTAACCCACAATTTCGAGGATGGAGCAAGCTGGTACATGGAGGTGTGATATCTATATCTACCATTCTGGATGAGACAATGAGTTGGGCCGCGATATTTCTGCTGAAAAGGTTCATATTGACCAAACAAATGACTATTCAGTTTCATCGACCGGTTTATGTCGGATCGTCTCTGTCTGGCATTGGTTCTATCAAAGAAAGAATTCGCGAGTGCAAAGCAATTATTAAAGCTGAGCTTTTCGATGATAAGGGAGAACTCCGTGCATCATCGGAAGGGGAATTTGTACTCAATACGAAAGAACAGTTTACGAAAATGGAGATCATTCCTGTGGAAGAATTGCAGGCTATGGCAACCAGCTTTGAAGATGCATGAAAAAGGTCAGGTTATCTTGTTGAAACAATAAGAAGATCATTATGAATGCAACAAAATCCTCCTTACATACTGGTACCTGCAGTTGGAAATATGACTCATGGCGGGGAATTATTTATTCTGATCTAAAACAGATAAATTATCTCCGGGAGTATAGTCAGCATTTTTCAACGGTCGAGATCGATCAATGGTTTTGGAGCTTGTTTACTAGTGACGAGGCAGTGCTGCCTAAACCAAAAGTTGTTAAGGAATATGCCGATTCGGTGCCGGAGGATTTTATCTTCAGTATCAAGGTTCCCAATAGTATCACTCTGACCCATTATTATAAGAAGCAGAAAAGCAATTCGTTGCAAGTCAATCCACATTTTCTTTCGGTTGACGTAATGAAACATTTCCTGGAACTGTTGGCACCCTTAGGCGACAGGATCGGGCCGCTTAATTTCCAGTTTGAATATCTCAACAAACAGAAGATGGGTGGAGTGGGGGAGTTTATCGAAAAATTTGAAGACTTCGTTGAACAGCTTCCTGCAGGGTTCAAATATTGTGTAGAAATCAGGAACCCAAACTATTTAACGAAAAAGTACTTCGATTTTTTGGCTGCGACTGAATTATACCATGTATTTCTGCAAGGATATTACATGCCATCCATCTTTGACGTATACAAACAATTCAGCGAAAAAATTCGCTCACTGACAGTAATCCGATTGCACGGCGGCGATCGTAAGGAAATGGAAGAGCAAACCGGCAATAATTGGAACAGGATTGTGACATCCAAAGATGAGTATCTGCAATCTTTAGCAAAAATGATCGCTGATCTGAAAACCAGAAACCTTGAGACCTTTCTTTATGTCAATAATCATTTCGAGGGATCGGCACCAAGGACGATTGCCAGGATAAATGAGTTGTTGGAATAAGGCTAAGCCATATTGCTCGCATTTGATGATGAGATCCAGGATAGCAATTGCAGGATATTGATAATGATGAACAAAATAGTCATCGCCGGGATCCTTGACTAACCTGTAGAAACCTTCATGTGAATGTTTATTGTCTTCTTGAAGAACTTGAGTGGGATTAACGATGAAAAATCCCGACAGACAAAAAGTAACAAACCTAGTTAATTTTGTGACGGGCTGTTTGATCTTATCTGGAGTTGCTAAATTATATTTGGCATTGGTCAAACTCCATGGGAGATGTCTTTACTTAGTGAACGCCGTGCTCTACACAAACCGAAGCACAGCGTAGATTTTTTGTTTCAGAGCTGCATATGACCGAAATCAGGACTTGAAATGCGAGAAATTCATTATTCAAGACCTGACCCCAGTTTTGCTATGCACTGCTATGCACTGCCAACCCAAAGGATTTTATAGATTCGTCTGGTTGACCTTATTCCTGTGATGGCCTAAGTAATTATTATTTCGTAACTATTCAGAAATTGAGCAACTGCAAACAAGAGCTTCCCAAAGATAAGCTTCTGAACTCAGTCCATGGAATACTATCACTCTCTTGAATTTTGTATCTTGATAATCAAGTCGACAACAGATTCAAATGTGGTAATGCTTGACCACTGTTTATCTGGAATTAAAACATCAAAGTATTCTTCAACAGCCATGCATAACTCTAGCATATCTAGGTCGTCAGCACCGAGATCCTCACGAAAGTTTGTCTCAGGAGAAAGCTCTCCCAAGTTAATGGGCATTTGGTCGAACAATACACTGACAAATCTCTCTTCTATATCAGTCCGGCGACTTACTGAATTATCGGAATCACCGTACAAAGCAGTTGTTGTTGGTAAAATAAACAGAAACAATATCAGTATAATTCGGAGTACTTTCATTTGATCTCCATATTGGTACTTTGTTTCCTCAACCTTCGCACGAGTACGAAAACCTATTAAACAATATAAAGTCGGCTAAAATATATCTTTACTTGCTTATCTCAACAGCCTCTAATAATAATTTTTTAGCTTTTTCAGCACCATCGTCATAAAGCAACATTGTGACGCTTGAAATATAGCCACTTCCGTCACCAACATAAGCATTTTTTCTATTGATAAAGAGATACTTCACCTCTCTACCTGTTGGTGATGCAGAATAGTCGAAGTCCGAGGATGGTAAATCTGATTTAAATCCATAAGGCTTTATGAATATATCTGTATTTTCCAATTTGCTAACATCTGTTGGGTCAGAAAATCTAAAGTCTGGTTTTCCGGGATTCCAGTTTGAAGATTTATTTGTGTCATATTTGTACTCATCGGCACTTTTGAAAATTCCTTCACCATCATATTGGAGCTGGGCCCAATGACTATAATTTGTTAACCCATCATTTGTAGTTGTATTGATCCTGACATTGCTTCCATAATCATCAATCACAGTGTCAATTTGACGAAAAATTTCTGCCAATTGTGATTCGCTTGAGAATGATTTCTTTTTGGCATCATAAATAATTTCATATTCGGGCCGGTCATTACATCCCCAAACATATTTATCACAAACGATTCCATCACTTCGGTTGAGACACTCATCCATCGCTACCTTATCAGCCTGATATCTTAATGGAGCAACACCCCACCCATAAGCATTACCAGATTTATTATCTATAGTACGGTAAACACCACAGCCACCAGAAAATTTAAGCACAATCGAACATGATTCACTATTCTTTGCACATTCTTCCTTTGCTCGCTCAACTGCAGCATTCAAAGATTCATGCCCAACTGCCCAACCGTATGCAAAACTATTATTTTTATCTATAGCAAGTGCTCCGTATTTATCATTAAACCTACTATTATCCGCATAAACAAATGTAGACATTGAACCAACGAGAATAAGACAAGGCATCAATAAACGTTTCAATATTCACTCCAATGAATTTAATTCAACTAGTCACTGTGCTTAGACAACCACTTATTTTTTATAATTAACTAATTTTATGTAACTAAACAACGATTTGTTGATAGCTTAGCTGACGAAATTGACCTCTCCTCAGTCAGGTGAGTGTTAAGTGGAGTATTTGGCAAAAAATGTGTGGAAATGGAGTAACCCCTAGGCAAAGCTTACCAAAGATCAAGTATCGATCTTTTCCTTCGTACATTACTTGATTTTCCTGAGATGCTTGGATTTGCATGAGTCCAAATGCCTAACGCATTTTAACTTGATGTCCGTCCGCGATAATTCCAGATTATTCTCACTGGCCACATAGGGATGAGTGTCAGGTTTCGTGGTTGATACTAACTGAAACACAACACGACCTGTTGAATAGCTACCCGCACTGCTAAGGAAAGTAGTATCAACGCCGACGATAGTCAGAAATGGAGCAATTGTCTCGGTTGATTTTCTGTAAATTATCTCGTGCGGCCAACAAATTAAATTTTGATAGACATTGGCTAGGTGATAAGCAGGCAGTTGAGTGGCATTTGAAGAGCTGGATAGAGATGGCTAAAAACTCCGGCATAGAGATGTTGTTGAAGTTCGCGAGAACCCTGGAGAGGCACCTTGAAGGTGTATTTGTCTATTTTGAATTTGATGGTTTATCCACAGGACCTCTTGAAGGGACCAACAACAAGGTCAAGACGATGCAGAGAAAGGCATACGGCTATAGGGATATTGACTTTTTCAAATTAAAATAATGGCACTTCACGAGACAAAGTGCTCTTTAACGGGATGAACCAAAATCATTTAACGATAAAGCAATGAACGTATGGTTCAATCTACGAAAGTTGCTCGGGATAGGCCGTTTTACGCACATCTCGCAGAGACTGTCAGGGTGAATTGACACCTTGTAGAAGAATTATTTATGTTATTATTCAATAATATTTGCTATTATAAAAGTATATTCCAGAGATGTTTGTTCTGAGAACATGAAACGCCGATGCGTTTATTGCGCACTTATATCCTATCTTCCTGCTCAAGACGAAGATTGTTAAGAGCAGAGTAACTTTTTACAGGTATGGAGGGAGAAAATGGCCAATAATAAACTAGCAGCAGAGCAGAATCACAGTTTTCCAGAAAAGAAAAAATTTTGCGAAAACAGAACATGTGAGCGAAGAAAAAAAGAGGATCAGGGTTATATTTACATCACTACCGTTGGCTGGATTTGCCGTAGAGATATATGCAGGAGACAAAAGGACAAACTCCAAGTCACACATGGAAAGTAGGTAGTTGTTGTGTTACAGCTCGGCAGGATCTGTCAGCATGGGGGGTGTAGCGCGCACTCAGGCGGCTCACGGCAGCTGAAGATACGTACCGGGAAAAAAATTGGCACGGCTTTGTCAGCAATCAACATTCAGATATCATCTGAAGCACACATTTGCCAGGATTTGTGACGCTCTTTCGGTATTGATCGTACCCATATCCGGTTAAAATATCATTTTATACCGGATCATGAAATGCAGAAGTGGTACCAGCAGTAAGGTGTTCTTATTTTTTGTCTTTACGGAATAGGTTTGTCTGTTCAGGTTGATAAAATGTTGTCAGGCACCATGCAAGATAGTTAACTGAAACATGAAACGATCTGTCAAATCGCTGCCCATACTGTTAAGAAAGTAGAACTGAACCGCTACGCGGAAAAAAGCAACCCTGTGCATAAACAATCTATTTAGCTGAGTCCCCATATTATATTTTTCTTTACCCAATCGCACTCATTACACTTGTGCGCTTAGGGCTTCGC
>JBARUR010000222.1:0-3333 GCA_049645845.1 Desulforhopalus sp.
TTGACGGCACCTTCTTTCAAGTCCTCTCCCTGCCGCGAATAGTTGTGAATCAATCCTCCAAACTGCTTAAAAACCGAGACGACATGGAGACATTTGATCTTGCCACAATCAAGCAAATAATGCGCAAGCAATTCAACCGTGACCATGAATCATAAAGATTCACTAAGACTCTCGCAGGCAGTTGAACAATATCTTCTGTAGCGAATCGAACAGGGATTTTCGGATATGCTCATCGATACCCAGGGTAAGACACTGCGGGATTTCCAGCTTTTTGTAGAACGGCAGGTAAAAGAGTGGGACGAGATATTTACCCTTGAAACATTGAAAGAATTTATGCAGGAGGGCAACAGCAATGAGCGACGACGTGCGGTCCGGGGCCTGGCAAGTTTCCTGTGTCGAGAGAAACAAATTTCTCAGCCTATTCCAAGAAAATCAAGACCTAATTTACCGGAAATATTTGAGGACTATCTGCATTACTGCACCACGACTCGTTACGATACGGAAAAAACTGTGCAGCATATACGGCGAATTCTTGAAGCATTTGATCACTATCTCAATCAGCATAATCTCAGCCTTTCTGCACTAACCATAGAGCAAATAGACGCCTTTGATCAGGTATACAATGCAGCTTATGCCCGGCAAAGCCGGAAATTTAACCGGAGTTGTTTCAAGCTCTTTTTGAGATATCTCTTCCATGAACGTCGTGTGCTCAAGCGAGACTTTGCAGCATTGCTCAAAGTACCGCGAATATACCAGCCAGAAAAACCACCTTGTTTTTTGCGTCCTGATGAAATCCAACAACTTTTTGACAGTATGACGCCGACAACATCTGCTGATTTACGGGCATATGCCATGGTTCATATAGCCTATACCATGGGATTGCGCCCTCAGGAAATTAGTAGACTGACCCTGGATGATATTGCCTTCAGCAAGTCTGAGATGAGTGTACGATATCGCAAGGCCGGCTTGCCGGTGACAATGCCGATCCCACAAAAGACATTGAAGGCTCTTGCGGCTTATCTGGTTGGTGGCCGCCCGGAAAATGATTGTCGCGAGCTCTTTCTGCAATGTTGTCGTCCGTACCGGCCTGTCAGTTCACCGACTGTTTGCTATGCCATAAAGACCTGTATGCAAAAGGCAGGTCTGCCTGAAGAAGCCACCACCTATTGGTTGCGTCATACCTATGCACAGCATCTGCTGGAAGCTGGGATCTCTGTCTTTGAGATCAAGGAAACGCTTGGTCATGACGACATTGAAGCAACAGAAAGATACCTCCATATTCATCTCAAACTCATGAGGAGAGTTATTCTTGGTGAACTCGTTTAAAAGTTTCCTGGCACCACAAATGGAGCAATACATCGAATATCGGGAAAGTCTTGGTTATTCCACGAAGGCAGTGGCCAGGTTGAGACAATTAGATCGGTACATGGTGACGGAAAATGTGACAATGCTTGAGGCCTTGTCACCTCTGTTCTTTCTGAAAATGCGGACAGATCTTGCAATAGACCCGAATACAATAAACAAGGTAATAGATGGCTTACGTGGCTTTTTTCAATACCTCGTACGAATTGAGTTCTGTCAGTATAATCCGCTTGTCGGAATTCCCCGTTTCAAGGGAAACAACATTATCCCCTTTATTTTCTCTGATCAGGAGACTGTACATCTGCTCGAAGCAGCCTGGCGACAGGTTCGTAGGGAAAAACAACCTTTTTTCCTTAGGGACATGAGTTGTTGTCTGGCCCTGCAACTACTGGCCCGTTGCGGCTTGCGGATATCGGAACCCCTGCGCTTAAAAGTGGGGGATTTCAGAGCTGACGAGAGAACAATCTATATCAGAAAGACAAAGTTCCGAAAGGATCGGTTGATTCCCATCCCCATGGACGTGGCAAATCATCTGTCGGATTATCTTTTGCTTCGCAACACTTTACTGCCGGCGGATAATCAAAACCCATATCTCCTGGTCAGAGATCCCGCAAAGGGCTTGTACAACCAGCTGGTTCGTGACTATTTCCACCAGGCAACACGAGAGATCGGACTCGTTCAACCCAAACGGGTTATCGGCAACACCAACATCAGTGGTCCAACTCCACACTGTCTCAGGCATTCTTTTGCAGTCAATACCCTCAGACGGGTAAAAGAGCGAGGTGATTCACCACAAAATGCCCTGCCGGTTCTCGCAGTATACATGGGACACAAAAAATACACCTATACCATCTACTATCTCAAACTGATCGATGCGGACCAACACCGAAACCTCGTTGATTTCATGATTAAGTATCCATTACGACTATGAAACTTACGATCAGTGTTCACCATTTTTTTGAGCAGTATCTGCCACGGATCAAAGGGTACGGTCCCAATACGATCAAGGCCTATCGTGATGCGTTTGCTCTCTTTTTACCTTTTGCCAGGGATACGCTTGGAATGCCCATTAAATCTTTGCAACTTGAGCAGCTCACCCCGGAATTGATTGTAGACTTTCTTGGTTGGCTGGAAAAAGAGCGGGGAAATGGGGCCAGAACCAGAAATCATCGATTGGCGGCCATACAATCCCTGGCAAAGATGATACTCTATATGTACCCGGAAAAAAGAGATATTGCGGTGCGAATAATGGATATCCCCTGCAAGCGTTACCACAGGAATATCATCGGCTTTCTTTGTCAGGAAGAAATCTTGGCTGTCCTTGATTCCGTTAATCTCAATTCAGCACAAGGCTTCAGAGATTATACCATACTCAATCTGCTTTTTGACTCCGGTGCCAGGGCTAGCGAAGTGGCCGAACTCGATCTCGATTTTTTTGATCCACAGCAAAAAACGTTGGCCATTCTCGGCAAAGGAGGTCGCTTTAGAATGATAACCCTCTGGCCCAAAACGATTGAACTCCTTTCCAGATATGTTGAAAGGTATCGAACAACTCCACATATTCTCTACAGGAATCGTCTTTTTCTCAATCAGCGAGGAAAGGGGGTTACCCGGCATGGAATATATCGGCTGTGTCGAAAATATCTGGAAAAAGTCCTACCGGAAAAACGGTTGAAAGACCTCAATCCTGCCCACAGTTTCAGGCATGCCTGCGCAGTCAATATGCTTCTGGCCGGGGATCCCATATCAGACATAAAAAACCGTCTCGGTCATGAAAGCATTAAATCGACAATGATCTATCTGCATCTTGATTTAAGCCACCGAGAGAGGATCCAGAAAAAATATATCACTCATACACAGTCTTTGCTCAATCAGGATGACAAGATAGATGAACTGATCAACTGGGAGAACAGGGCGGAAATTTTAAATTGGCTTGATAGTCTTTAGGGGGCTTCTGGTCCCCGACAGGCT
>JBARUR010000223.1:0-2850 GCA_049645845.1 Desulforhopalus sp.
ATTTCACTCTACAATATTATGACAAGAGTTTTGACCTTGAAATGCTCACCAGCATCGATCTTTTCTTGGTTGACTGGGGTTTGAAAAGCCTGGTGCATACTATGGTCAGTTTTGGTTTTGACGACCGCGATTATATTGCCGTCTCCATTGAAGCCCGCAAAGAGCAGGGCGAAGGGTACTCCACCATACAGGGTTTTTTCCGCCAATATGAATTGACATATGTGGTGGCGGATGAGCGGGATGTAATTCGGTTACGGACTAATTATCGGCAGGGAGAAACTGTCTACCTGTACAGGATTCAGGGCAACAAAGAACTGTTCCGCCAGGTCTTCCTCGATTACCTGCGATCTATTAACCAATTGAAAGAAAAAGCGGAATGGTACAATGCCTTGTTAACCAATTGTACAACCCAGTTGCGAGGTCATACCCGGCCATATTTTCATAAGGTGTTCTGGGACTGGCGGCTATTGGCTAACGGTTATGCCGATGAACTGGCGTATGAGAAGGGGACGCTTGACACTTCTTTGCCTTTTGCCGAATTGAAAAAGATAAGCATTATCAATCCAACGGCCAACGAGGCAGATCAGGATCCCAATTTCTCACTGCGTATCCGCGAAAAATTGCCGGGCATAAGGCCGACCGAATAATCAAATGGAGTACGATATGAAGAAAATGCCCTTCGATTCGGTGGAATCCGGCCCCTTATTATTTTTAGCCTGTATAAAATGCTGCTTGGAAAAAAAAGGGCTTTTTCTCTTATATCGGGGAGGAGTGTTTTTTCTCCTCGTCATTATTTCCCTTGGCATCAACGGCTGTGCGACGACCATGGGGGTACAGAAAACCGATCCTCGTCAGGTCTATGAAGAAATAACCGCCAGTGCGATAAGTAAAGACAATTTCAGCAAATTCTCCCGTGATATTCTTATCCGTTATGACCTTGTTGAAGCTTTTAAAGACGACCCCAAAGATGTCTTCCTTTTCTTGCACCGTAAGGCAGAACAAAGTGGTCGAAGGGATATCCTCTTCGCCCTGGCTGAACTCAATTATCTCTCTGGAATGCGATCCAGGGAGAGTCAGAAACAATGGTCGGATTCCTGTTTTTTTGCCTCAACCCTCTACGCTTATTTTTATCTGCTGGGTGACACCGCTCCATCCGATCCATTCGACCGACGTTTTAGAATCGCTTGCGATTTGTATAACAGCGCCTTGCCGCAGGCCTTGGCCAATGCGGACGGTAACCTCAAGATAGCCTCCGTTCCAAAGGTTCATCTGCCTGTCGGCAAATTTGGCTTTATTCTTGATACCTCTAAATTTCCGCATGACATCAATAATTTTGAAAAATTTGTTTCTGCAGACCAGTTTAAGGTTAAGGGCTTCAGCCTGAGAAATCGGGATGCCGGTATGGGAGCCCCGGTAATCGGTGTTGAAAAAAAGAGAGAAGGCGCTCCTTTATACAGGACTATTCCGGGCAACCTCTTTCTGCGGGTTAACTGCAAGGTGGAGGATGTGGCGGATGGTGCCTGTACAGGTACATTGGAACTCTATTCAACTTATGACCATGTCGAAATTGTCGTCGATGATAAAAAGGTGCCACTGGAACGGGATCTCACTACCCAGTTGGCGTACACCATAGACCAACCCTATATCCAGGGGCTCGGTGTGAATGAATTTCTCCATGGTACCGGCTATATTAAAACAGGCATCTATCCAATGCAGCCTTTTGAGGCCGGCAAGATACCAGTCGTTTTTGTCCATGGCACCTTCAGCAGTCCTGTGGCTTGGGCCGAAATGATCAATTCCCTCCGCAGTGATCCCGTCATCGCCCAAAAATATCAGTTTTGGAATTTTTTCTATGACACCGGCAAGCGCATCGGCCTTTCCGGACGTGAACTGGCTAATGCCCTGACACAACACGTCAATCAAGTGGACCCGCAAGGAACAAACAGTCTCTTGCGGCAGATGGTGGTCATTGGCCACAGCCAGGGAGGGCTTCTTGTCAAGATGATTGCCACGGACTCAGGAGATGCATTTGTGCGGGGAGTTACAGGGAAATCGCTGGCGGAGCTGGATGTTTCCAAAAAAGATAAGAGCCTTCTCGAGAAAGAGGCCGTATTTGAAGCACTGCCCTTTGTCAATCGTGTTGTTTTTATTTCCACACCCCACCGGGGCAGCTATTTGTCGAAAAATTTGGTCCGCACGCTCGTCCTTAAATTAGTCAAATTCCCGCAGACCGTTCTCCAATCGACTGCAAGTGTGGTGACGGCTCTTGCCGACGCAGGTGTGGCCGAGGCAATGGCCCAGCCATTCATCAACATGACGAGCCTTGATGTTATGTCACCCGACAGCCCTGTCCTCAAAATCATGGCGGAGATCCCACTGGCGGAAGGAATTACCGGTCATTCCATCATTTCCATTGACGGTAATGATACTCCACCGGAGGGTGATGACGGCGTGGTTAAGTATACCAGCGCCCATGTGGAGTATGTGGAGTCGGAGTTCATTGTGCGAAGTCCCCACTCCTGTCAAAGCCATCCTTTGACTATAGAGGAGGTCCGTCGCATTCTCCTGAAACATCTCCAACAGGATGACAGGTCATTAACGGCGAATGTAAAGTGATGCCTTTATGCAGATGAAGAAATTCTCAACAGAGAGCACTGTGAAATATTTCCTTCTGTTCCCTCTGCGTCTCCTTTTGCTGTTCTTAATCTCTCTGTTTCCGGCACAGGAATGTTGGGCGATAGAAATCCCTAAAATTGCAACGAACCCCCAATTTCTTGTGTCGGCTGAGGTCCTGAAAGCCAAATCCAAGGAAATCGAGGCATCGAGCAGCCTTGATCAGGGTATGAAGAA